>JAQYWN010000028.1:0-17681 GCA_029379265.1 Rhizonema sp. NSF051 | reverse complement strand
GGGCGGGTTTGAGATCATATTTGGATGTAGCCAGATATCATCTAAATTAAACCCGCCCCTACTGTAAGGGCGGGTTTGAGATCATATTTGGATGTAGCCAGATATCATCTAAATTAAACCCGCCCCTACTGTAAGGGCGGGTTTGAGATCATATTTGGATGTAGCCAGATATTATCTAAATTAAACCCGCCCCTACTCAAATGCAGATCCTAACGCCGTCTGCTACCGAAACCCGAACGGCTGGGAACACGGCGTCCACTACCAAAAGCACTGCCAGAAGGACGTCTAGCTGAACCGGAACGACCGGAGGGTTGGAGGATACTGCCACCATAACCAGAACCCGTGGGACGGTTTATAGAAGAGTTTGGTGGGACGGTGCGTCGTATATTCAAGTCATTAGGAGACGATCTTCTAATTGTCCCCGTACTGCGGAATGCAGTTTGGTTTCTCACTTCGGCAGGTGGTGCATTGTAGCGTTGGCGATAACTGCTGACTGCATCGCCATAGCTTCTACCATAACCACCGTAGCCATTCAGCACCGATACTCCTGGTTGATAGACAGGCGGCACATAGTAATGAGGTCTAAATAACAGGCTACCTATTGCCTGACCTGCCACAGCACCAGCAAAGGGTGCCCAGAAACCATTTTCTCGACGAACTACGACCTGTTCTTGTTGTCCCGTTTGAGGATTGGTTCTATTCTCGGTAACGTTGTGGACGTACTCGATTTTGAAATCTTCTGTCAGGTATAAAACAGACTCACCGTTCTGCACTTTTAGGTTAGTTTTCTGACCCTGCTTGATTTCCTCATCAGTCAGCCTTGCCATCTGTACATTTTGAGTTCTAAAAGTTGGTGGCGTCGCGTTGAGTAAAAATAAAGTGTACTCCCCATTAACATCATCGTATGTAGCTTGTTGTACAGGGTACTGACCATCATTTAGCTTGGTAGCCGCAGTTGACGGTTGACGGAGATTCCCTGTAGGAGGTTGAGTTTGCTTAGCTCCCCCTCCGCAAGCAACAGTTGTGAAGCATAAGGTCAGTGTTAGAAAAATAACTGTCAGTTTACGCAAGATTCTCATAAGCATTTGATTATGGTTCTACTTTGAGCTTAATCGAAATTTTCCTTCGATTGCCACTCATCAGATAGCTTACGATCTGACATGTATTCGTACAACTGCCAACGTGCATATACCTCAGCTTGAGCTTCTTGCAGTAAGCGTTTGGCAAGGTCGGGATTGCTCTTAATCAGCATCTTAAAGCGATTTTCTTGGTACATTGATTGCTCTATCGGTTGTTTGGGCGATCGCATATCCAACTGCAAAGGATTCTTACCTGCAAGCTGCAACTCGGGATTATAGCGATACAGTAACCAACGACCTGATTCTACCAATGCCTTCTGTTGACTCATGGCTGTCGTCATGTTAATACCGTGGGCAATGCAATGGCTGTAGGCAATAATCAGGGAAGGACCGTCATATGCCTCTGCTTCTAAAAATGCCTTGAGAGTATGTTCATCTCTAGCACCTAATGCGACACTAGCTACGTAGACATTTCCGTAGGTCATGGCAATTAGCCCTAAGTCTTTCTTCGCTCCTGGCTTACCACTGGCAGCAAACTTCGCGATCGCCGCCCTTGGTGTTGCTTTAGATGCTTGTCCACCAGTATTAGAATAGACTTCTGTATCCATAATCAAAATATTGACATTGCGACCGCTAGCCAATACATGATCTAGTCCGCCAGAGTCAATGTCATACGCCCAACCATCACCACCAACAATCCAAACACTTTTCTTCACAAGATAATCAGCCAGTGTGAGGAGTTGTTTCGCTTTTGAGATGATTTTTGAGTGAGAAGAAGATTTAATTAGCTGTAAACTGTCAGCTGCTAGCAAACTCTCTAACTTTTGCTTAAGCAGTGCAACTCGTTCGCGTTGCTCGTAAATATCAGCTTCGGTTGCTTGAGGTGCAGTGACAATAGACTGAACCAAATCTTCAGGAATAACCGATTGCAATTCCCGACTCCCCAATTCAAGTAAAAGTTGAGTCGCAAATTCAACTTGCTTGTCTAGAGATAAGCGGAAGCCAAGACCGAATTCAGCGTTATCTTCAAATAAACTATTTGACCATGCCGGGCCACGTCCATCGGCGTTTTTTGTCCAAGGAGTTGTGGGCAAATTACCACCGTAGATTGAAGAACAACCTGTGGCGTTGGCAATCATCGTGCGATCGCCAAACAGTTGTGTCAGCAATTTCAAATAAGGCGTCTCACCACAGCCAGCACAAGCACCAGAAAATTCAAACAAAGGTTCTTGCAGTTGTTGTTGGCGAATGTGGTTAACTTTGAGTTGCCGTCTGTCGGGTAATGGTAACTTTAAAAAGAAATTCCAGTTTTCCTGTTCAGGCTTCCGCAAAGGCAATTGCGGTTCCATGTTAATTGCCTTACGTTCTGGGAGAGATTTGTCTTTAGCAGGGCAAATATCCACACAAATACTACAACCTGTGCAATCCTCAGAAGCAACTTGAATGGTAAATTTCTGACCTGTAAAATCTTTATCCTTGGCATTAATTGATTTAAACGTGATTGGAGCCGCAGCTAACTCATCCTGTTGATAAATCTTACTTCGGATAGCAGCGTGGGGGCAAACCATCACACACTTGTTACACTGAATGCAGACATCGGCTTCCCAAACGGGAATCTCTTCTGCCACATTGCGTTTTTCCCACTGAGAGGTGCCAGTAGGATAAGTACCGTCAGCAGGCATGGCACTCACAGGTAGTTCATCACCCTGCCACGCAATGATTTTGCCCAAAACGGATTGTACGAATTCAGGAGCAGTGTCGGGAATTGGGTTCGTGAAGGCAGAGTTCGAGAGTACTTTGTCATTTTTGTTTTCCCATGTCTCACTGCTTAATTCATGCAAATTCTTCAGTGTATTATCTACGGCTTGCAGGTTCATGCGGACAACTTCCGCGCCTTTTTTGCCGTAAGTCTTTTCAATTGCTTGCTTGATTTTGGCGATCGCTTCCTCTTGTGGCAAGACACCTGCTAATGCAAAAAAGCACACTTGCATCACCGTGTTAATCCTTCCATTCATGCCACTGTCACGCGCCACCTTGGTAGCATTAATGACGTAGAACTTTAGGTTCCGACGAGCGATTTGCTGCTGCACCTCAACGGGGAGATGTTCCCAAGTATCAGTGTCGTAGGGACTGTTCAGCAAAAAAATAGAACCAGGAACAGCAGCTTTGAGAACATCAAGACGTTCTAGGAATATCCAGTGATGGCAACCAATAAAATTCGCTTTATCAATTAAGTAAGTAGAACGAATAGGTTCGTTCCCGAAACGTAAGTGGGAAACAGTGATAGAACCTGATTTCTTGGAATCGTAGACAAAGTAGCCTTGGGCATAGTTATCGGTTTCTTCACCAATAATCTTAATTGAGTTTTTGTTCGCACCAACTGTGCCATCTGAACCCAACCCGTAGAACATTGCCCGAATCACGCTATCTGGTTCTGTAGAAAAGTTAGCGTCAAACGTCAGGGAAGTCTGACAAATGTCGTCATTGATACCAATAGTAAAGTGATTCTTCGGTTTCGCTTGGGCAAGATTCTCAAAAATACTAACCACCATCGCTGGGGTAAATTCTTTGGAGGAAAGACCGTAACGACCACCGATAATTTGAGGACAAGGAGAAATTCTCTCACTTCCCCACGCTTCATAAATAGCAGTGACCACATCTAAGTATAGGGGTTCACCTATGCTGCCTGGTTCTTTAGTACGATCAAGGACAGCGATCGCCTTGGTTGTTTTAGGAAGCGCGTTGACAAATAAGTTGGCATCAAACGGACGATACAATCGCACTTTGACAACACCGACGCGATCGCCACGAGTGTTAAGGTAATCGAGTGTTTCATGCACCGTCTCACAGCCCGAACCCATCAGCACAATTACCTTTTCAGCGTCAGGGGCACCGTAATATTCATAAATCTGATAGTACCGTCCCGTGCGATCACCGAATCGATCCATCTCTTGCTGAACAATTTCTGCACAAGCATTGTAGTAAGGGTTAACGCTTTCACGAGCTTGGAAATAGACATCAGGATTTTGAGCGGTTCCGCGCAAAACTGGGCGATCTGGGGTTAAAGCACGAGTTCGATGAGCAAATATCAGATCGTCATCAATCAGTGCCTTTAAGTCACTATCCTCCAACAGTTGGACTTTCTGAATTTCATGGGAGGTGCGGAAGCCGTCGAAGAAGTGCATAAACGGCACTCGCGCCTTGAGTGTCGCCGCTTGAGCAATGAGGGCAAAGTCTTGGCTTTCCTGTACAGAAGCAGAACATAGTAGGGCAAAGCCAGTTGCACGCGCTGCCATGACATCACTGTGATCACCAAAAATTGATAAGGCTTGCGTCGCTAAAGAGCGAGCAGCAACGTGGATCACAGCGCTAGTGAGTTCACCTGCAATTTTGTACAGGTTGGGAATCATCAACAACAGTCCCTGAGAAGACGTGAATGTCGTCGTCATTGAACCCGTTTGCAACGCCCCATGAACAGCCGCTGCCGCCCCACCTTCGCTCTGCATCTGAATCACACTCGGAACGGTGTCCCACAAATTAGGGTACCCTTCAGATGACCAAGTGTCAGCCCATTCACTCATTGATGAAGAGGGAGTGATGGGATAAATCGCAATAACTTCATTTAAGCGATAAGCAACACGGGCAACAGCCTCATTCCCGTCGATGGTTGCAAAGGTTTTCGTCATTACAGTTAAAGCCCTTTGACTGGGTATAGGAGTGTATGATTTTAGTTTTGATAAGTTATGAAAGTTCGTAGTAAGCACGAAGAGTGCTTAAAATTGAGCGATAAATCGCTCACTACGCTACCCCTCAAAATTAATGACATAAACCACTAGCGTAGGGAGTCGCAATAATTAGATTTAGTATCTCACCCCTGAAATTGCATTCATTAATATTGATTGATAATGTACTCAACCGAAAAATATACGACTTGGTGAGACTTTCACAGAACTAAGATTTTTTTGAGAGGTTTAGGTTCGGGATTCATAAAAGGTTTTTTAGAGGCGTAGGATAATACGCCTCTACAAAGCTATCTGTTAATAGAGCGTGCAATCAGTCCTTTGTTCTGTTGTCGGCTCCATTAAGGCTTGACTTCTGGCTCAATCCATTTCTTCACTACAGTTGGCTGATAAGTTGCAAATACATCCAGTAAATCTTCTGGATCAGATGCTTCCAAAACAAAAGAACGACCAGTAGGTTTAAGAAATCCTTCCGTCACCGCGTTGTCAAATAATTTCAGTAAAGGATCGAAATATCCTTTAACATTTAACAAACCGCAAGGTTTTTGGTGAAGTCCCAACTGTGCCCAAGTGAGGATTTCACAGAACTCATCTAGAGTTCCGTATCCACCAGGAAGTGCGATGAAGCCATCAGACAACTCCGCCATTTTGGTTTTGCGCTCATGCATTGACCCAACAACGTGAAGCATGGAGAGTCCTCTATGGGCGATTTCATTGGCAATTAGAAATTCTGGAATCACCCCAATGACTTCACCTCCTGCTGTTAAAGCTGCATCAGCAACAATACCCATTAGCCCTACATTTCCACCTCCATAAACTAATCTCTTATCTCGGCTTGCTAAAGTTTCTCCAAGAGTTTGAGCCGCTTCCCTATATACAGGTCGAAGACCCGTGCTAGAACCACAAAACACTCCGATAGATTTCACCAAACAATCTGCCTCACAATCGATTCAGAAAGATTAACATATGATTTGTGAGGGCGATCGCTCTTTAGATGATGATCATATGGTATTATGTGCCAACCTTGATTAAATTCCGGCACCATCAAGAAAGTCATCAATCAAGCCATCAGTATTCCACTTGCCGTTATCGATTTCTTCGCCAACTAGAACTGGAGACAAAGGGGGGTTGGTGTCCAACTGTTCTACCCGTTTTTCTAAAGCTTTGACTCGTTCAAATAAAACTCGAATAACCTCAGCTTCCACATCTCGGAGTTGATTGTGAGCCAGAACATCGATACTCTTTTTATCTTGACGAGTGACACGCCCTGGAATCCCGACTACAGTAGTATTGCTGGGTACGTCTCGCAGCACCACCGAACCTGCACCGATACGGACGTGATCGCCAATTTGAAGATTGCCCAATACCTTTGCGCCTGCTCCCACAACGACGTGATTGCCTAAGGTTGGATGGCGCTTACCTGTCTCTTTTCCAGTACCGCCTAGAGTGACTCCTTGATAGATTAAGGCATCGTCTCCCACAATCGCTGTTTCCCCAATGACTACCCCCATACCGTGGTCAATAAAAACACCATTGCCAATTTTGGCTCCGGGATGAATCTCAATCCCAGTTAAAAACCGACTAATTTGGGAAATAAATCGAGGTATAAAGGGAAGACCCTTGTTGTGCAGCCAGTGTGCCAAGCGATGAAACACCAGGGCTTGGAGTCCAGGATAGCAGAACAACACTTCCAGCCAATTACGGGCTGCTGGATCGCGTTCATAAATTGTTCGTAAATCAGCTAGCAGCATACTCGGTTTCAACTATCTTTAATAGATATTGCTCTTGAATCAGGAACCTTCTTTCATTCCCACAACTGATGGATATCATGAGAGTAGAAATTCTGTTAGAATTCTTGAAGACCAAATACTGTAAATTGATAAAAATACAGTATTTTTATGAACGTGCATTCGGCTGCGATCGCGTATACATAAATTCATATCGATTTTAGTACTATAAATCTATCGGCAATTAGTAGTATATTGAGGAAAGAATTGAATATCCATAATTACGCTCTTTTGGATCTGTCTTCTAAAGTCGAATACGCAGTGCTAGCACTTTTAGAACTAGCAAACCACAAAGGGGAAAAAGCTCCTCTAACAATGAACGAAATTACAGACAAGCAACCAATACCCGATCGCTATTTGGAACAAATTCTTGCCAGTCTCCGGCGTGCTGGTTTGGTAAAGAGTCAACGTGGTTCCAGAGGAGGGTTTGTTTTAGCCCGTGAACCATGGCAGATTACATTATTGGAAATTGTGACTTTAATGGAAGGTGAGCGCAAGGAAGGTGAACACGTTGCTAACACCAGTCCTGAAAAGGAGCTAATTTATGAGATTTGGGATGAAGCCAACGCTGCCTGTACTAAAGTTTTGAAGCGATACACACTCCAAGACTTGTGTGAACAACTAGAGGCACGCAGACAGCAAGGTCCGATGTATTACATTTAGTCATTGAGGAGTTCCCAGATACGGTTGACAAAAGATAACACATGAAAAGCTGATTCACATTTACACAGGATTCCCCAGTTGTCAGAAGCGATGGCACAAATTCTGGTATTTCCACCAAAAAGAGAATTTTCCTGGAGGCGATCGCTTAAGCAATGCTATCCCCCCACAGTGACCACTCTCTCATTCTAGCAATTCCATAGATGATAATCGCGCACAAATGAAGAGCAAGTTAGAAAAAATAAGTCCTGAGTCCTAAAACAGCACTGAGTGCTGAGGAGCCAGTGCTGAAGACGGGTTTCCCGTCGCAGGCATCTGGCGTTGCTGAGTGCTGAGTGTTAATTGTGTAATTTTTCACTTATTTTCTAGAAAAGTTCTTCACTTAGCGCGTCAGAATTGTGACCACAAAAAACTGTTTCCTTCTTCAATCCCAAAGCCACTTCTATTCTTATTCTACTCAGCACTCAGCACTCAGCACTCTTTATTCCATTCCGGGTTGCTTGAACAATCCCATCAGTTTGTGTTTGCGACCGTGAGCTTGCATTAAACTTGCTCTATAGATAGACCAATCTGCTGTTCTCTCAGACGCTAAGTAAGCAGCACGTGCTTTTTTTAACCAATCTATAGCATGAAGATAATATTCGGCTTTACCCGCATCCATAATAGATTCAGCGCGGCTACAGGCATTTTTCATCACCCAATCAGGATCGTGAGATATAGCAGCATCCATAACTTTATAAATTATTGTTGAATAGTAGGAACTGAGTTCAGTGACTGTGGCGATCGCTTCATCAATTAACCCCTCGTGCAAAAATATATCAATTCTGGCATCCTCCGTTCCCCAACCTTTGTAGGCACGGAGTACATTCAATAAATCTATTTTCACGCTTGCCCAGTTTTCAACAGCCAAATTCTCTATCTTCCCATACTCTGTAAAAGAGGGTATGGTAGAGAAAGCTACAATTCTTGCTTCTAAAGCCGCTTGATTATCTCCCAAACCCTCAGCCAGATCGCTTGTCCAAACTGCCAACTCATACTGACAATCTCCTGGTAAAGTTAACCCAACTTCAGCAATATGTAGTGCTTGCTGTAAAGCTTCTTGATCTCGAAGAGTTTGAGCTAAGGCGAAGGCTTCATTCATAGAAGTCATTTGGGTTTGTGCAAGGGAGAGTGCTTGTTCAACCCGACCTAAGCGAGCTAGCATTGTTAAGTATTGCTGAGTTTGCCCTTCCGCTTCCGCCAAATGGAGGTATTCTTGATACCGCTCCTCACGTTCGAGGATTTTTAACCGAATTAATGCTAAATCGTCAGCGTAGTCTGATGCGTCTTTCGCAGTTGCTTCAATTTCTGTATTCTTTCCTTGAAGAACCTGCACCAGAGGTGGATAATCCCAGCCTTGGTGCAAAGCTTCTAAGGCTAATCCAAAATCCGCATCCCACTCATCCTGCCAGGTTTCTAAATTAACTTGTATATCTTCTTTCTCCTCGGGGATGAGTTCGGTGGTTAGAATTGACTCACACCAAGCTTCGTTTAATTCTTGGACAATCTCTTCATTTTCAGCACCGTAGTCAGCAACATCATCCCAGTTTTCCACACAGGTAGAAGTAATCGCTTCCAGAATTGCGATCGCTCCCTTTCCGTCTCCTCGCTCGCTAAAATCGACTGCTGTTTGTATTATATTAAGTAATTCCTCGCTAATCGGGTCATCCTCATAGCCGCCTTCCAAGCAGCGTACTGCATTACGGAGAATGGCTCGCACCTGACGTTGAAAGGGAGTGGGATCAATTGTGCGATACACCGATTGTGTTGCTTTTTGAATTGGACTGTGAGTTATCTGCCCGAGCAGACTGTCAATCTCTTCTACTAATTCTGGATGTTTTGCTACCATATCTTGCAAGAGTCGTCGGGTTTGTGCAAGATCCAGGTGAGAAAGTCGTTTTTCCCAGGAGGTAAGTTGCTCAATAGACATAGGCGTAAATTTTTGTTGTACAATTTTTAGATCGAGTAATAATCGCTCATCCTGATTAGGGATTGGAACTGTTGAGATTAGCACCCGATTAACCGAACTCTAGCTAACACGCATGGTCTTTTAAAAAGAACACCCTAAAAATGTAAAAATTTTGACCCTAATTTGGTTAATAGGTTTTGTAGCAAAAAATGCTAATCTACTAATAGTAAGCAGTTAAAAGTTATTTTCCCCAAAACCTAGTGAAAGAGAATGTTTATAGTAAAAGGTTATACTTATAACTCAGCACGAGTGAAGAGGTTCCCCCCTACCTATTACAGCCCTTCTAAGAACTACCTTAACTAACATCATTAAGTATATAGACAAAAAAGGTCAGTAGTATTATACATGACTTTGGGTTATATCGAGCATCAATCTCTTGGGCTGGTAACATAAATCATAAAATTGATTTAGCAACAGCATAAAATTAAGAGACTTGCACTGATTTCTAGGTCAGTTCAGAATAAATAGACGAAGCATGCGGGGAAACTAAGGTGAGTCAGGTATTTGATTACGATTTAGTGATTGTAGGCGCTGGAGTAGGTGGACACGGCGCTGCCTTACACGCCGTGAGTTGTGGTTTGAAAACAGCAATTGTCGAAGCGGCTGACATGGGAGGAACTTGTGTCAACCGAGGCTGTATTCCTTCTAAAGCATTGCTGGCGGCATCTGGACGCGTGCGGGAGTTACGCAATGCACATCACCTCAAGTCTTTGGGAATTCAACTCTCAGGTGTAGAATTTGATCGCTCTGCAATCTCCCACCATGCGGGAAATTTGGTAGCTAAAATTCAAGATGATTTAACTAATAGCCTCAAACGTCTAAAAGTTGATATCATCCGAGGTTGGGGGAAAATTGCCGGGGTACAAAAAGTCAGTGTGACAACAGATAGTGGCGAAAAAATCATCACAGCTAAAGACATTATTCTTTCCCCCGGTTCCGTTCCCTTTGTTCCTCCAGGTATTGAAGTTGATGGCAAAACAGTTTTTACCAGCGACCAAGGAGTCAAGTTAGAATGGCTTCCAGAGTGGGTGGCGATTATCGGAAGCGGTTACATCGGTTTGGAGTTTTCTGATATTTACTCGGCTTTGGGCTGTGAAATCACCATGATCGAAGCCTTAGATCAGTTGATGCCGGGGTTTGATCGTGACATTGCCAAACTTGCCGAACGTGTCCTCATTACTCCTCGAGATATTGAAACGCATGTCGGAATCTATGCCAGAAAAGTTATCCCTGGTTCACCAGTGGTGATTGAATTGGCTGACTTCAAAACTAAAGAACTGGTAGATGTGCTAGAGGTGGATGCCTGCTTGGTGGCAACAGGACGCATCCCAGCTACCAAAAATTTAGGTCTGGATTCTATAGGTGTAGAACTCGACAGACGGAATTATATCCCAGTTAACGATAGTATGGCTGTGCTGTCAACAGGTGAGGTTGTACCACATCTCTGGGCAATTGGTGATGCTAACGGTAAAATGATGCTGGCACATGCGGCATCGGCACAAGGTATCATAGCTGTGGAAAATATTTGTGGACGACACAAGGAAGCAGACTATCACAGCATCCCAGCCGCCGCGTTTACCCACCCAGAAATTAGTTATGTGGGAATGACGGAAACCGTAGCGAAGGAAAAAGGTAAGGTAGAGGGATTTGAGGTAGGTGTAACAAAAAGTTATTTTAAGGGGAACTCTAAGGCATTGGCAGAAGGTGAAGCCGACGGTATGGCAAAGGTGGTGTACCGCCTCGACACGGGTGAAGTCTTGGGAGTTCACATTTTCGGGATACACGCCTCAGACTTAATTCATGAAGCATCAGCAGCGATCGCCAACCGTCAAACAGTCCATAACCTGGCTCATTTAGTTCATGCCCACCCAACACTCTCTGAAGTGCTGGATGAAGCTTACAAGAGAGCGATCGCTCATTAGTCATTTGTTTCAAGTCATTAGTCATTTGAAATAGCGTCATTTGTTCATGACAAAGGACTATCACCAATAACTAATGACTATAGAGCAATGACTATAGACCAATGACTATTAACTTAAGAAATGCTTATTCGTCGCCGTCAACCCAACCCAGCTATTGCAGTCTCCATATTGCAGTATCAGGTAGCCTTGCCAGATGCTCAGCCAAAAAATATTTTGGAGGAAATCATCTGGCACAAAGAAATAGAAGTCGATCAAATGCGGGAACAACTCCCTTTACAGGAGTTGCAACGTCAAGCAAAAACGAAAGAGCCTCCCCATGATTTTGTAGGTGCACTACGCCAAAGTAAAACAAAGCCAGCGTTGATTGCTGAAGTCAAAAAAGCGAGTCCTAGTAAAGGGGTTTTACGCGAGGATTTCGATCCAGTAGAAATCGCGCTCAAGTATCAGCTTGGAGGTGCCAGTTGTATTTCGGTGCTAACGGATACAAAATTCTTTTCCGGTAGCTTTGACAATTTAAGTAAGATTCGCTCCGCAGTAAATTTACCGCTTTTGTGTAAAGATTTCGTAATCTACCCTTACCAGATATATCTGGCATACGTTCGGGGTGCAGATGCAGTATTGTTGATTGCGGCGATACTTAGCGATCAAGATTTGCAGTACTTCGTCAAAATTGCTAATGCACTAAAAATGGCAGTTTTAGTAGAAGTCCATACTCTAGCAGAACTTGACCGCGTTATAACTATAGATGGCGTCTCCTTAGTAGGTATTAATAATCGTAACTTAGAAGATTTTTCAGTGACGCTGCAAACGACTTGCGAATTATTGGCTAACAGAGGTGAGAAATTGCAGAAACGGAACATTTTAGTTGTAAGTGAGTCAGGAATACATAATTCCAACGACTTAAGTGTGCTGGCAAGTGCAGGTGCATCTGCAGTTCTGATTGGAGAGTCTTTGGTAACACAGCCAGATCCAGAGATCGCGATCGCCAATCTTTTTGATAAATCTTCAACAGAGAGATCAAGGCTTTAACCAATTAAATTTTTGGTATTTAACAATTTATTAACAAATAATCTAACATCTAGAATCAACTACATGGAGCAAATTCCTCTACCTTCACCTATCCACTACGAACTGATACTGCAACTGCTTGAAAGACAAACCATGTCAGCAGTTAGGGAAGATCCTAATCTACGTAATCAGGTTAACCAACTCATCATAACTCTGCGTAAAGCAGCTGCCCAACAAAAGCATTTAGAAGAAATTTGCCAGTCTTCCTCAATGGCAGTTGACCACCGTTGGTCGCTTAATCATGTTAATAATCGCCATTAAATGCTCCAGATTATAAAAACATCTCATAAAGCTTATCAGTAGTAAAGAGCTTTATGGGAGTAGCATTCTAGTACCGTTACCAGAGAATTAAAAATTCGTTTTAGAAAGTTAAGAGCAATGCTATAGACGCGCAGCGGTGAGACAGCGTTGCAGGAGGGTTTCCCGACAGAGGCGACTGCGCTCTTCGCAGCGTTAGCGACGTTCGCGTAGCGTCTCGCACCAGAAGGAACGTCAGGGCTTCGGTGCAGGGTATGTCCGCTTTATTTCCCCATTTCCACGCTCCGTATACTAGTACTCGACCCCATGAATTCGTCTCTATCCACAATAAGTGAAAATACTAATATAGCGGGTTAAATTATCTACTCGGTCTTTCAAATTGTATTGAGATGAGTAAAAACTTATACAGTTAAGTTTAAGCTCTTTCAGGGGTTGAAGAAGGCAGAGTCGATGTAACATACTTCGATTCTCCTAAATAAGGTACTTATAGGTATGCTGTTTCTAACCAATCATAAATTTTTTCTAATTGTTCTAAGGTAATCAAACCATACTGCCAAAGAATCATCGGCAATGGTCCTGGATCTTGCTCGCTGTGACGAAGAGCAACTCCTATAGCAGCTGCAGAAATTGCTAAGTCCTCTAGCAAAAAACTCACTAATCTAGAATAAGTTGACGGCGACATTTGTTGTATTTCACCTCCTTCAGTAAAATCGATTGTCATAGAGCAATTTACCATTCTTAAGTAGTTGGTAAGTAGTATGATATTTACAATTACGCCTTTTTGCGTTAAAGATACCAACAATGTTTGGTTGGCAAGCCTCAATTATAGAAATCTAGGAAATATCAATCATGCTACTTGTCTGCTAAAAGGTCAAGTAGTATATTCCCTAGATTTGGACTATTTTTATCTTTTTTAATTCGGCGCTCTTGTCTATTACACTTTTGTTAAGAAAGATTCCTGAGCTTATAGTCTCTTATCGACAACTCTTTACACATACACCAAAAGAATGATTTTTGCAAGATAACTGTAAATGTAATACATAAAAATAAATTTTAATACGTAGTAAAAAAATAAAATTTATACTACGTATATGAGATTTTAATGTTCAACTTCGCGAAGGATTGGAATTCAAATACTCAATTTTGATAGGAGTACTTACCTTCAAACCCAATTCTGCTGCTCGACCAGAACGCAGTTCAATCACCATGTCAAAAGGTTTTTTAGGACCGTAGCTGGGACAAGGATCTCTCTTACAACCAGGTACAGAAGCTGCGACATACTCTACAATCCCATTTCGCAAAAAGACCATATCCAGCGCAACAGGTACATTCTTCATCCAAAAACCAACAGTTTCTGGTGGTGAGAATGGAAACAGCATCCCCCTGTCATCAGGTAAAGCTGGTCTGTACATCAATCCCAATGCCTGTTGTTGAGATGTTCGCGCCACTTCTAACTGAATTTTTGTACCATTGGGAACAATTGCTTGAGCCGAAATTGGTAGTTGTTGACCTGCATTTGTTGCCGTTAACATTTGATCCATATTTACTGATGTTTGAGTTTGAGAAGGTACTGCTGGTGTTGGTGTCGAACAACTCATAAGCAAAATACCCAGTACTATAGAAAGCAAACTCAGCCGACAGTTCATAGCAATTTTATATTTTAGATTTTATATTCGGTAATTGATTTTTATATTTAGGATTTTGGATTGGAGTACGCTCGGGCTTACTTAGTTACTTAAAATAATCCCGGAATAACCTCATAATCCCAAATCCAAAATCCAGGCATCCAAAATTGCCTACGATTCTCTTAGCACGTAACCGACTCCTCGCACTGTCTGAATCAAGCGCTTTTGACTTTCATCCTCTATCTTTAACCGCAAGTAGCGAATATACACCTCGATTACATTTGACTCACCCATAAAATCATAACCCCAAACATTCTCTAGAATTTGTTCGCGAGTTAATACTTCACGAGGATGTTCCATTAAATACTTTAGCAGTTCAAATTCCTTCATTGTCAAGTCGATAGTCCGCCCGTTGCTTATAGCACGACGTGTTGCCAGATCTAAAACAAGATCCCCAAAACGTAACAGTTCTGAGTTATCAACTTCAGGTTTTAAATAAAGGCGAACTAAATTCAAAAAGTCTTCCCCACGGTAAGGCTTGAGGAAGTAATCATCAGCTCCTGCTTCTAAGCAAGCGACTCGGTCATCTACAGTATCCCTCGCCATTAGTACTAGTACAGGTGATTGCGTTCCAGTATTTCTCAGATTTTTGCATAACGAGAGTCCTGATTCTCCTGTGAGCATCCGGTCTATAACAATTAAAGCAGGTTGGCGATCGCGACACTGTTGTAAACCACTCATTCCATCATGAGCCACAACGGGTTCATAGCCAGCTTCCTTTAAATCAAAAGCAAGCTGATTTGCTAAACTCTCATCACTTTCGATCGTCAAAACACAGGGGTTGTGAGCAAGCTTCATATCGATTTTGGATTGTGAAGTTGGGTTTTTGGAGTTATATCATGTCCGCTCTAATAGTCACAGGGAGTAGCAACCCCCTTTCTTAATATTAATTGGGGAGTGGGGAGTAGGAGGAAGCAAGAATCATGAATCTTGTTTCCTGTCTCCTAATTGCTAAAAAGCTTACTCCTCGTCCTACGGTAATTCCACAGATGAGGGTTTAGCGATATGTGCTAGACCCCAGCCTAATTTTTCTCGTAAAATTCGGAAAAACTCTGGAGGTTGTAGCCGGACGAAGCGGGCATGATATTGAGAGCGCGATAAATGCACCCGATCTTGTGGTAGAACATAGCATCCTCCATTCCCATCAACTACCATCACCAAGCGGGGAGTATTGACTGGATAGATATTAACTGGTTCGTTATCTGGAAATACCAATGCTCTAGAAGCCAAGGAATGAGGACATATAGGTACAAGTTGCAACACTGGTACACCAGGGGTGACGACCGGACCCCCTGCACTCAAAGAATAAGCTGTCGAACCAGTCGGTGTAGATATAATGACACCATCTGCAGCAATATCCACTGGCGAGTGACGACCGATGGCAATTTCAAAATGGCACATCGAGGTCAAAGGCTCTCGATGCAGTACCATCTCATTCAAGCAGAGAGCTTCCCAGAGAACTGAATCTCCTCGAAATACTTTGATAGCAAGCATTACCCGCTCTTCGATTTCATACTCACCAGCCAGCAGACGCTCAATTGTTTGAGGCAACTGATTAAGGTAAGCTTCCGTCAAAAAGCCCATATGACCCGTATTCACTGCTAAAATGGGGATACCACAGGGAGCGACCAAACGGGCTGCTGCCAGAACAGTTCCATCTCCCCCTAGCACGATAGCAAACTTTGTTTCTGAGTCAAAACCAGGGGGTGTTAGACCTTCTATTGGTGTGTGGCACACAGGACTTTCTGGACTAGAATATCCCAACATACCACCTATCCCCGTTGCCATGCTTACGTTCCAGCCGACAGCGGTCAACTTGTCTCTCAATTCGATAGCGACGCGACACGCTATCGGTTTAACATCATTGTAAATAATGCCTGCTTTCGGCACACTTAAATATCCAACTTGATAGCAATGCTCTGTATTCTGTTAATATTGACGCTCTCCGCTCTAAAGAGACGGAGATTCTTTAGGAGTTTTAGCCATATCTCCTAGATATCCGACTGTCGGGTAGCGTTCCTACCCCGTAGGCTTGGTTCCTGGACTCCACCCATTAAGGATCGATATCTTCCTAGGCATAACTTTCCCGCAGTCCGCAGGTAGGGTCGTAACTTTTGACCTGTTTTATATTCTGATTATAGTAGAAAAACGCAATTTTTGACGCCTGTTAAAACAGGACGAGCCGTGAAGTCTGCCGGGGGTTGCTGACCCCGGCGAGCTTCACGTGAAACTCGCGTCCGTGAGTACTCACGGACGCATATTTCACGTCTTTCATCCCCGATATGAATACCGGATGAGTGTCCATTCCAATAATATCCTTGACACTCATCCAGAGGGGCTTCCAGACATCCCGATCTCTTTAGGTGACATATTTTTAACGATTTAGTCATTAGTTCTTTGCCAAATGTTTTATTATGTATCGTTTTTTCCCATGACTAGTCACTAGTTTTTTTGAACGGAGTTCTTTGTTTCTGCTTTTTAGTTTTATCTTTCTCATAGTCTAACTCTTTAAGCTTTTTCATAATTCGGCTGAAATACTCTTGTAGGTATGCTTCCAGAGTCGTCGTTTCGTTTGGATCTAATCCAAAGACCTTGTAAACCTCATCCATTGGAGCATTAAGTGGTATACCACTTGCTAAGACTTCTGTAAAAGCCAGTCGATCTGCTATGTTCCATCCCCACTGAAACAACCGCAGCAAAGAGCGCATGGCACGCAGTACGCTGACTGGCATCCGCGTTACCTTAGCTTCTTTTCCAGACAAGCGTTCGCACAGCTTAATAATTTCCTCAGCACTCCAAGCACGAGTCCCCATTATTGGGAAAGTTTGGTTTTCAGTTTCTTTAACCGCTAAAGCACGGATAGCAAATTTAGCAATGTCCTGAGTATCCATATAGGCTATTGGAGAAGACTCACCTGTCACCCACACTGGCTGTCCTTCCAAAATAGAAATTCCATATTGACCAATTAAGCCTTGCATAAAGCCAGCTAGAGACAATATGGTGTAATTCAAGCCTGATTCAGCTAAAAAGAGTTCCGTACAGCGCTTAATCTCCATCAATGGCACTTGCGGATACTTTTCAGCATTTAAAACAGAAAAAAAGATAAAACGCTCAACACCTGTAGCTACAGCTGCTTGAATTAAAGATACCTTGCCTTCCCAGTCCACCCTCTTAATACTAAAAGGATCGGTAGGACGAGATGTTGAAGCATCAATAACTGCAGTTGCACCTTGAAGTGCTACTGTAAGTGTTCGCGGGTCACACAAATCTCCGCGTACGAGTTCTGCACCCCATTCTTTCAAAAATGCGGCTTTTTTAGGACTCCGAACAAGACAACGGACTTTATAACCCTCATCGATGGCACGACGAGCCACTTGTCTTCCCAAGGTGCCACTTGCACCAATGATTAATAATGTCATGAGGGTTCTTAACTAAATTTAAACTTTTATGACTAAAATCTTATCAGAATCATCT
>JAQYWN010000301.1 GCA_029379265.1 Rhizonema sp. NSF051 | reverse complement strand
GGTTTTTGCTGAAAAAATTGATAAATATCTAACAATAAACAACAAACTAACAAATAACATGGTGACTAAGAATTCGGTACGACGACGCAATTTTATAACAGGTATTGGATCTGGAGTTATGCTCGCAGGTGCAGGAGCAATCCTGAAACTGACATCTGAAAAATCAGATAGTGCGACTCCCCAAAGCCAGAATTCGAGTAAATTGGTAACCGCAAGTGATGTTGCTGTCAAGCCTTCAGGTAAGGCTCTACCTGAGTTTCAGGGCATAAGCCAGTGGCTAAATTCTCCTTCCCTAACAACCGAAAGTCTTAAGGGGAAGGTTGTCATGATTCATTTTTGGACTTTTGGGTGTATCAATTGTCAGCGTACTCTCCCTTATGTTGTGCGATGGCATGAACAATTTGCCGCGCAAGGACTTAAGGTGATTGGGGTTCACACTCCTGAGTTTGCATTTGAGCGGGATGCCAACAATGTGAAAAGAGCGTTGAAGCAACATAAAATTACTTATGCGGTTCCTTTAGATAACGAATTCAAAACCTGGAACGCTTATAGCAACCAGTATTGGCCACATTTATTTTTAACGGATCGTCAAGGGTTTCTGCAATATGACCATATTGGGGAAGGAGCCTACGATCTTACAGAACAGACAATCCGTAAGTTATTAGGGTAGGCAAATGGCTATTTCTACTGTATCGGCTGGTCTGGCACTACTGGGTGGATTTTTGACCGTGCTGTCACCCTGTGTTCTCCCGATCCTACCTGTGTTAGTAGGTCGCTCCTTACAGTCTCATCGTTACGGTCCCGTTGCTTTGGTCGCAGGTTTGGTGGGAGGATTTGCTGTCGCAGGGAGTCTTTTAGGAGTAACAGCAAGCTGGTTTACAGGATTAGCTAACTCTTTGCGAACTATCGCAATTTTCCTACTACTGTTCATGGGAATTCTAGCGATTTTTCCGTCTTGGAGTTACTGGTTGTTAAGTTATTTACCAAAACGCAAAAGAAGCACAGAACGCGTACGTATCGGATTAAGAGGAGAGTTTTGGTTGGGAACTCAGTTGGGTTTGCTGTGGACACCTTGTGCGGGACCTGTTTTAGGAAGCATACTTGTCTTAGCAGCAGCTAAACATCAAGTTGCAAGTGCCTTCGCTTTACTTGTTATTTATGGTGTAGGGGCAGCATTACCTTTGCTCGCACTTGCCTATGGGGGTCGCCGTTTAGGTAAACAGTTACTAAAGTTGCGGTCTCACAGCATGATTCTGCAAAGAGTGGGGGGTGTCATGATCGCGGCAACGGCGATCGCAATTCTCTTGGGTTGGGATGTCCAAGTACAACTCTGGCTAGCACCACTTTTTCCCCGTTTACCACTATGATTTGATTAGATGTAGTGTTTAGCACTTATCAACAGTTACCTGACTACATACTTTATATAATGTAACTGGCTATCAAAATATATTTTTAGAGACCTTAAATAATAGAAAGGCAAATTTTATGAAGGCGTCTACTCCTTCCAAAAAGGCACGATCGCAACCAAATCAGGCTCTTTTAGCCAAGATATTTCACTGGGTTAACATCATTAGCCTGCTATTAATGATCACCAGTGGGCTACAGATATACAATGCTAATCCAGTTTTCGGTGGACGTGGGGGTTGGCAGTTTCCGTCCCTGTTTTTGCTAGGAGGATGGTTAGGTGGGGGTAGACACTGGCATTTTGCTGCTATGTGGCTGTTCGCACTGAATTTACTATGGTACGGATTATACATTTTGATAGAGAAACGTTGGAAGCGTCGGTTTGTGAGTGTTAGTGACTTGAAAGCACTGCAAGAGGGTAAAAACCCAAAACGCAAAATATATGCTTGGCATCGAGTCGCTTACACTGTGATCGTTCCAATTCTATTACTAGCGATCATCAGTGGGTTGGGAATGTATAAACCGGCTCAGTTCCATTGGATAGTTGACCTACTTGGAAGTTGGCAGGCACTACGAGTGGTTCATTTTGCAACCATTCCAATCGTGGTTGTGTTTGTGATCGTCCACTTTTTGTTAGGACTAAAAGTAGGAGGTTATCGGTTAATTAATTCTATCTTTTGGTAAAGGTGCTTTATGGATCCAATTCTTCGTCCTCGAAAACTATTAACTCGCCGTCAACTACTTCAACTATCGGGACTTTCTGCTACCAGTTTGCTGATGTCCGGTTGTGGAGCTCGTTTGTTTGATGATGTTGCACAGAAAACTTTTGAGCCTCTCAACCAAAGTATAGAAGCTTTAATACTGAATCCTCAAAAGCCTGTCCCAGAATTTCCTGTCAGTGCCATTGAGCCTAAAGCTCTTCTGGTCAATACGTTTAACTCTATTCCTGATATTGACCCAAAAACATATCGGCTAATTATTGATGGTGAGGTAAACCATCCAATGCAATTAAGCATAACGGATATTCAGAAAATGCCTCTGACTTCAATGGTCATTCGTCATGTTTGTGTCGAAGGTTGGTCAGCGATCGTTCAATGGGGAGGTGTACGATTGCGAGATTTAATATCTTTGGCTCTTCCTAAAAAGAACGCTCGCTTTGTTTACTTCAAATCTGCTGACGGTTATTACGAAAGCTGGGATATGCCTTCATCTCTCCATCCTCAGACATTGATGGCTTATCAGAAAAATGGTCAACCTCTGTCAGATGATAACGGAGCACCTCTACGTCTGGCTTCTCCCATTAAACTTGGTTACAAACAGAGTAAATGGGTAACTCGTATTACACTGGTTAATCGCCTGACACCTTCCAAAGGCTACTGGGAAGACCAAGGTTATGAGTGGTATGGCGGATTGTAGTTGAGCCATCACATGTTATTAACTTAAGATTACCCCACACTCAATGGGACATGAGGGACGCGGGCAGCTATGGACGCGGTTGGTTAAGCTTGCTTTCGTAGCCTTTCTAAGTTCTGTTGATGTAATTCTGGGAAGTTTTCTAAAT
This sequence comes from Rhizonema sp. NSF051, assembly GCA_029379265.1. Classification (GTDB taxonomy): domain Bacteria; phylum Cyanobacteriota; class Cyanobacteriia; order Cyanobacteriales; family Nostocaceae; genus Rhizonema. Next base: position 5,824 of record JAQYWN010000301.1, on the reverse strand, counting down.
CCTCTATTGATTCTGCTGAATTGTTTCACCCCGATGTCGTCAAACCGCAATTTACCGACATCTCCCCCAACAGGACTCAGCATTGTCATAGTTCATCAAAAATGCTGTTTGCTCTACCGAACTTTGAATTGCCCGACACTTTCCTGCAATAATTTTGCCACTTGGCGCAATTGCTCAAACGACTCGGTGACGTGATTTGCTTCTGCTGAGGTTTGATTGGCGATCAAGGCAACATTGTGCATAGTTTGGGTGACGATCTCGGACGTTTGGGATTGAGAAATCGTTGCTTGAGAGATCGTAGTCACTAGTTGACTAATTTCAGAACTGACTGCTGTAATTTTATTCAAGCTTCGGCGAGTGACATCTATTAAATTCGTTCCCGTCACAACCTGCTCTGTTCCTGATTCTATCGCTGCAACTATCTCCCTGGTTTGTGCTTGAATGCTGAACACCGAGTGTCTGATTTCTTCTGTCGCTTCTGCGGATTGTCGTGCTAGGGTGCGCACTTCATCGGCAATGATTGAAAAACCTCTTCCTTGCGATCCTACTCGCGATGCCTCCACCGAAGCATTGATTGCCAGAGTGTTGGTTCGAGTAGCAAAAGCATCAATTAAGTCAACGGCTTTAGAAATTTTTTGTGAAGACTCTCCAAGATATTTCACCTTCTTAGCTGTATCCGCAACAGTTAACCGGATTGCATGCATTCCATCCACTGTTTGGTTCATGACAGCATCTCCTTCTGCCACAGTTCGATCTGCTTCTTTCACTGCTTCTTCGGCGCGTACAGCATTGGCAGCAACTTCTCTTGCCTTGTTCGCCATTGCTGTCACCAGTGTTAAGGCAGTGCTGATTTCCTCTGCTTGCACTAATGCCTCTGTTGATAAAGATTGCACTGAAATATCATTTGTGCTGGTTATCACAACAACTTGCGCGGTTGCTTTCTGCACCTGAAGCACAATTTTCCATAAGTTAGCTACAGTAGTATTGTAGACATCCGCGAGCGTGCCAATTTCATCATCCGTCACCTTCGCCCAGATCGTCAAATCTCCTTGATTGATGGGGTCTACTTCTGCAAGCAGTTGTAATGCCCGTTTTTGCAGCTTTTCTTTGAGTTGACGCTGCTCTTCTGCTAGACGGAGCGTTCTCTCTAGCAATTCTACTCGATTGATCAAAAGCCCAAGCTCATGACCTAAGCGCTTGAGGAAATCGATCTCAGACTTGTGCCAATCGCGGGGACTAGAGCAGCTGTGAGCGATCAACAACCCGAAAATTTCACCACCACCGAGAATAGGGACGATTAAACTTGCTTTGACTTGTAATTGTTCAAGCAACTTGAGATGTTCGAGATGAAACCCTGCCAGGAAAATGTCATCTTCTACTAAAACTCGACCTTGTTGGTAGGCGTCACGAACTACTTGAGGAATGCAGGAATCATTGACATCAAGTTCAAGGGTACTTGGCAAGCCTGCCGCAACCGATTCTGAGATAACGCCTCCACTCGATTCTGCATTAAAGCGATAAATCACAAGCCGATCAAGTTGCAGGAGATTCCGGGTTCCCTCAAGAGTCCAATCAAAAATATCTTGAAGATCCTGTGTCCGTATTGCCCCAGCCCCTTTTGCTGTCGTCAGCAACCGCTCTTGTTCTGCTTCAAACGCTTGTGCCTCTAAAAATTCCTGCAACTGTTCTGCCATCTGGTTGATGTTGCTTCCCAATGAAGCAATTTCATCTCTTCCCTGAAAGGATAGGCGAGTTCCCAACGCTCCTTGACCAATTTTTTCAACCGCCCTTACCGCAGCTAAAATTGGGCGAGTTGCTCGGTTCGCAAGAACTGCGGCGATCACAGCTACCAATGAAGCGGTGATACCAGTTCCAACTGAGAGGATGAGTAGGTATTGTCGTTGCGTAGCGAAAGCAATATCTGTATCGACAGAAACAATCGCTCGCCAATCAAGATTTGGCAATCCTCGAAGCGGCACAGGAGGACTATAGATGAGCAGTTGCTCGGTTTTAGTTATTGAATTGTAGGAGATAGCAGTGCTGACCTCATGAACTGTTTTAAGACGCTTAAAGAAAGGATAAATCTCTTCAGTAACAATTTTCTTGTATTCCTTTGGGCTATCCGTTGCTCCTGTATTTGAAGGCTCAAATATAATCTCTCTTGTAGCTTCAGTAGAGCCTTTAGGACCTAGAAAAACCTCGTTATCAGCATTCATCAGGTAATACTGTGTCCCTTGAGTCCCATAATTTCGCAGTACCTCATCCAGAAATTCTATAGGAACACGTGCACGGATGAAACCGATGGGTCGATCTGTTTCTTTATCTTTGATAACGGAAGCGGAATAAAGACAAAAAACATTTGAGCTTTCCGATAGCTCTGGCTGGCTGATGCTCGTCGTTTCGTTATTTTTTAAAGCGGCTTGAATATAATTTTGGTCGAGCTGGTTGCCAAGCGCGGCTCCTGTAGTTTGAGCGACTACATTCCCCTGTAAATCAAAAATCGCAATGCTATCATAGATGCCATAGATATTCATCAGGCGCGTCAGAACTGCCACCTTATCTCGCTGTGTCGTATGCGATCGCAACTCACGTTTGGTAAACACATCTAAGCTCGCCATCATCTGGATGTTACTCCAACATTGACGCATAAACAGGTTCGCTGTCTGTTGTAAGTTTACCACCCTCGCTTTGCCAAAACCTTCCACTTGCTTGGTAATCGAGCGATCAGCAAAGTAATAGGCCGTTATCCCAATCGCCAACACTGGAATTGTACTCATCACGACTGCAACAGAGGTGACTTTTGCTTTCACATTAACGCCTTTCCACCAGCGAACCATCTTACCTTTGAGAGGCGTTTGTAAGTTCTCAGCTATCGGCTTGGTTCCGTCCAACAGGAGCCGATTAGAAGTGAGCCGGGATTGTAGAGGCTGTGTCAGATGAGGCGCTAGAGCATCTACGCAAGTTGCATCGCTCGAATCAGTACTCTGCTCAAGAGCAAACTTGGAGGGTTGGTGTTCACTAGAATGAGACTTGAATGGCTTTTGAACCATAAAAATATATATGTATACCTGGTTACTTATTACTGGGGCATGGCTTGCAAAATCGCAGAACCGTCCAAAACTGCTAACATCACATCGTTCGATTTCTACCAATACCCGCGTAAAATTTGTGTTAACTGAGGATAAAGCGTCAAGTTTGAAGGGCTTTGAATGGCTTGCCACTCACTTTGTTCAAGGAGTAGGGCAAAGGCTAGTCATTTTTTATATTGCCAGCTGACTCTTGTAAGCCTATACTGTCCCTAAGGGCGGTGTAGGTAATTGACTATCTTAGACTCTGTTGACGACCCCCAACCTTCCGTTGTGTTTTGAGAGATACAATCCCTGTACGGTTACCAGCATTAAACGTCTAGTAACTGCAGCTTGGCAAGATACCTTGACACGATCAGAGGAGAGTCTCCAACCATCCCTGATAAAGATAAATATTAAGATGCTTTTTTCAGATCTTGAGCGCTATAAAGATCTGTAGGCTTTAAGATGCACTTTGTATAGGTTTAAACAGCAGTACGATTTATGATCGTGCATCAGGTGTCTTTTGACAATAGGAATGTATCATACTTAACTAAATCTTTAGCTATACTTTACATAAAAAGAAAAGAAATTAACTAATTCACCCGGATTTCTCACAAGTAGAGACAGAAACAGGAATCAAACACTGTCAAAACATAGAATTTGCCCGTCTCTTTTAAGCAAAACGGTTAGACGGTGGAGGTTTTAGATTCTATCAATCTTCACCTTCATCAAGCATGAATTTGCTTGTTGAACGGGAGCGTTAGGCAGCTGGAAATCAACGATTCTGAATGCGATCACTATATTCATCAAGCAAACAAGCACATATATTTTTGTTGGCAAAAACCTCGGTCAGTATTTCCGTACTGACCGAGGTTTTATTTTATAACAGTATTCTTTGTTGCCGAGCGAAAACAACATTTCAGAATGTCAGCTGTATTTACTGCGAGCGGACTGTACTTAATTTATTGATTGAAATTCGAGTAATCAGAAGCGAGAGTGATTACAAATACAAGTGGAATTGTTAGAGGTTTCTTTTTATTGTTATATTTTTATAGCCTCTAAATAGAATAAAAGGTTCTTATTTATACCTTTTTTATCGCTCGTTCTGTCTTTATTGCTACTAATAGAGAGCCAGTCCAGTAGAAGTAGTTGACGTAAAAGGCAAAACATGCATTGTGTTTAAATCGAACATTTAGGCTCTCCGTTTTAATGTGATCGCCCAAAACCCGACCTAAATATTTACCCCAAAATAGGCGTTTTACAAATATACATATATTTTTGTTTTTGTCAACATCTATTAGTGGACTGGCTCTCTAGAGAGGACTTCGTCGTGGATATTCCAATCAACACACCTTCTTCAGTATGTTAGGGAGGCAGCAATCCGCGCATCAAACGTCTCCACTTGCAATCATCTGTATCATTTGCGGTACTCCAGGATCAAAGCCTCCAATATCGTAGGATAGAGGGTCTTTTGGATCGACGAGTGTGATTTGATAAGGTGCAAGGGTGACATAAACTGCCTTGACTTCTGGATTCACCTTTTTGCGATACTCCGCCAGCGCTTGAGTTGGATGTTTGTAACCGGCCCAGCTTTCAGAGTCAGTCCAGCAGCAGACGACATCTGCTTTGAACTTATTCTTAATCATCCAGTCATAAGTCACAGACGCATCTGTTCCGCCGAAGTTTTGATTGCTAGCTTTGCGAACCGCTGAATTAAAACTATCTTTGGCTGTGATTCCCAAGTCGCGGAATTCAGTACTAAAGCCGCGAATCATGTAGTTCTTCTCTGCTTTTGCTGTCACCAGTGCCATTGTTGTGGCAATTTCACAACAACTTAGTCCCATATCCGCAACTAAGCTACCCATAGAACCAGAAACATCTACGGCGTGCATTGTACCCGATTATCAACCGATAACCCTCACTCTTCGGTCTTTACAGACAAGGTTTGAATAAGGATGTTTTGGTGCGTTTACCAATTTCGCCACCCGCCACATAACAATTCAAAATTCAACATTAGTTTGGTGTAGTGGAGCGGGGTTTGAACCCGCAACCTCTCGTGCCAGCGATAACCCTCATTCTTCGGCCTTTTCAGGCAAGGGGTGAAAAAGGAAGAGTGTCCCACCACATAATTTAGATTAATGTATTATTGAATACTCTATTACAGGAATTTTTCGTACTTTAGATAGCATTTTTGCATCTTGAATATCAGTAAAAAACGCTCATTTGGTGTAGCGGGGCAGGAATTGAACCTGCATCTCCGGCGAATCAAGGGGGGCGATCGTTAAAAGCGATAACCCTCGATTCTTCCGGCCCTTCCCTTGCAAAATTGGCGCTCTACCAATTGAGCTACCTGCCACATAACAATTCAAAGTTCGCTCGGCGAATTTACTACAAGTGAACTTCGCTTTGTATTCTTAATGTAGTATATGTATTTCTCGATGTCAAGTGGTTGGAAAAATAAAATTAGCTGCTAACACGTCGATCAACATCTAATAGTTAGCCCCTTCAGAGAAGTCAAAATCCTCTTAAAAAAGCGCGTAGAGTCAAAAGTGGGAGTACAAGCTACACTAGCTCCAGCACGAGAGCGATGCAAGGACTGCCGCAACCAAATCATGAATGTGGAACAGGGGCATGACATTTAAGCAGCGATCGCCTGACCAAGAGGCAGGGGAGCTCTTAGCAGTCTTGCAGGGGGAAAAATTTCTTTCCTTCCCCTGCGTGCAAAGGTTTCAAGCCCCTCCATTTATGGATGGAGA
>JAQYWN010000300.1 GCA_029379265.1 Rhizonema sp. NSF051 | reverse complement strand
TGGTGGCGGCAAGTAGGGTGGGAATCATCAATACGCCGAACCAACCGATGTAGATCCGGTTTTCGGTGCTGGTGATCCATTCACAAAACTTGTCCCATACGTTGGCGCTGCTGCGCTGTTGTAAGGTTGCTGTCATTGTTTTATGATTGCTTGATTCTTGTATCAAATAATCAGGCAAGTGTTTTTACCTGTTGATATATATCTTAATATTGATGTAAAAGTTTGTAAAGCTTTTTTTTCATAAATACTCTTTTAGGAGTAGTCCAGTAGGCTGGTGGGAAGAATTTCACTGATCAAGTTTCAGGACTGACACTGCTTGTTCCATGTCGCAAGCCAAAAGCTTATCTAATGGCATGTACATCCAACAAAGAGGCTGTGCTGGGTCAATGCTTGTTTTCTGAAACCCTAGCGCTGAAGCGAGTTTTTCTTGATCTGGTTGCATTGGCAGTGCGTAAATATCGCAAAGGTTAGGAAAATCGGCTAGCATCCGAATTAATGTTTTTTTTCCGTCCTCTAAGAATTGACAAACGTTTATTTGCTGCTTATGATCAGAATCAATAAGCCAAGCTCGGATAAAAATAGAAGTGCAATTGAGATCTCCTGGCACAGCTATTTGTATCGGATCTGTTTCAGATGCGGTACTTAAGTGGAAACTTTTGCGAGGTGGGAGAAAAAAATTCTGCTCTGATTCGGGAGCTACAGGATGGTAGACGTAAAAGCCTACGGGATGTTGATTGTCACACCGACGCAGCACTCGCATTCCAATAGGGTATTGCTTTGCCCAGTCACGCAATATTTTGGCAGTTCTTTGGGGGTTAGGCTTTCTGTTCATTAGGTTGTAGAAGCGAACAAAAAAAATGGCAACAGGGATGGCATCAGTTCGCGGATTAAAGGCGTCTGGCACGATCTGGATTGGTTCTACTTGTGCTGTGTCATGAAAATTTGGCAGTGGAGATCGAATCCGAATACAAGTCGTGTTGCCATCAAAGTCTTTTTCAATCAATCCCAAAGACACGAGTTTATCTATCATCATGCCTGCGGCGCGATCGCTTCCGCGATCTGTTTCACCATAGAAAAGTTCATAAGCTTCTCGATGAGTGCAAGGAACAAATCCTTCGGGTACATCAAGTTCGGTTAAAGGTTGCTGCAAGGGTTTCCCTAATTCTTGCTGCTGTTTAAGTAGTAAATATGCCCATAATTTCACGAAATATTCGGCCCGACAACGTGTTAAACCAGCTCGTAACTGTTTCAACGAAGAAACATACTTGCGCTGTTGCTCAATGGGAAACCAATAATCGACACTTGTTGAGTTCATATAGCAGAACTTATAAGTAAAATTTCTTAAGATTCTGTAGCAATATATATCTGTACATAAATCAGACTAATCAGCCTGTTACATGGTGTAGGAGAAATTTCTCTTCAAATCCCCTACATCCTGGCACCCTAACTTCTATAAATTATTTCATAGTTCATTTACTGTACCGCTAAACTTAGAAAAACTTCACCCCATTTCACGTAAGTTCCGCAAACTTCAATTCATAAGCTTTACTTCAGCGTTCTTGACTGGCTTACAGCATAGAGCGTAGACAATACATATTCTTAAAAATAATACTTCTGTTAAACGCGCAATGGTTCTAAGTAAATGCTCAGTCTGAGAGGAAATTCACTATGCATAATACGTTTGAACTAATTGGTAATTTTACATCTACCAAAAGAAAGAAATTTAAACAGCAATCTGTTTCACAGCTTCACCTATTGCAAGCTGTTATTGAAAGCTTTGTTGACGGAATTTTAATATTGACAGACAAACAGGAATTGCTTCATGTTAATCAATGTGCCAATCGAATTTGCGAACAATTAATGCCTAGTTCAGTTGATAATAATGTGATTCCTAATGAAATTTGGCACGTTTGTCAGTGTTTAATAAACAGTCGCGAAGTATTTCCAGAAGACAAAATATCTCTGGAGTTGGAAATCGAGACAAAAAAATACGTAAAAATACTTATTAAAGCTAGATGGTTGCAGCTAAGTGCAAGTGACGGCAACTTCATCTTAGTGACTCTGGAAGAACGCGAACTGATGAGTGGTAATAGTATGGCGATCGCTGATGCCCAAAAGTTCGGTTTAACTGACCGAGAAGCTGAAGTTTGGAGGTTGCGTAGTGATAGTCTTTCTTATAAAGAGATTGCTGCCAAGCTGTATATCACTATTAATACTGTTAAAAAGCACTTAAAGAATATATACGCTAAACAACACGATCTACTGTGGTCACCTTTAATCGCTGATAAATGTTAAGTCCTCGTTACATCTTAGTTTGAGTATAAACAGTAATACTTAACACTCTCATCATACTTAAATCTTTTATCTGAACGCAATTCTGGATCTTGTGTCAGTCCCACAGACGCTTAGTGAGCGCTTTCTTTAGTAGTTTATCAGCCACACTAATTAAGCTAATGTTAAAAAACATTGGTAAGCATTCAGTTTTTAGCTATTAGCCCCAAGTACAGGGTACTACTTGTAAAGGTGGCTGATCATCTGAAGCTTTACATGATTCTGTTCAGATCTAACCGAAGAGTGCTGGATGCTGACAAACATTGACACTTAAGCTCTAAGATACAAGATTATTAGTCTAAAAATGAACATTTTAACTAACCTACTGTCTCAACCGATTCAAAATAACAGACAAAAAAGGCAGCGTAGAGGAATTGAAATTAAATCGCCGCGTGAAATTGAGATTATGCGGCAATCAGCAAAAATCGTGGCAACCGTACTCAAAGAAATTTCTGAATTGGTAGAGCCGGGAATGAGTACAGCTGACTTAGATGCTCATGCGGAAAAGCGCATCCGGCAAATGGGTGCAACACCTAGCTTCAAAGGATACCACAACTTTCCTGCTTCTATTTGTTCCAGCATTAATAATGAAGTTGTGCATGGCATCCCCAGTCGTAAGAAAATAATTCATGCTGGGGATGTTTTAAAAGTAGATACAGGCGCATATTACCAAGGCTTTCATGGAGACTCTTGCATAACGATTGCTGTAGGTGAAGTCACTCTAGAAGCTGCTCGATTAATCCGTGTAGCAGAAGAAACCCTTTACAAAGGCATTGAACAAGTAAAAGCAGGAAAGTACTTGCTTGACATAGCCGGAGCAATTGAAGATCATGTAAAAGCTAATGGCTTTAGCGTAGTTGAAAACTTTACAGGACACGGTGTTGGTCGTAACTTGCATGAAGAACCCTCAGTTTTCAACTTCCGCACTAGCGAAATGCCGAATATTAAACTACGTGCAGGTATGACTTTGGCAATTGAGCCAATTTTGAATCAGGGTTCTAAAGTGACAAAAATATTGTCAGATCGTTGGACAGCAGTCACCATAGATAATTCTCTATCTGCTCAGTTTGAGCATACCGTATTGGTTACAGAAACCGGGTATGAAATTTTAACTGATCGCTCGAAGCTCTAAAAGGAGACATGGGAGGCAAGGAATTGACAATAAACTTTGTAAAATTTTCCTGTCTCCTGTCTCCTAAATGCTTATTTATTCAGCTCATACAGACGCGAGGTTTGTAACCGCTCCATCCATTTTTGAAGAAATACTCGGTTTGCCTTTTGTTCATCTAAATCGTGAGAATCTAAAGGAAAAGGCAATAGTCCTAAAATTGCCGCATTCGTCACACAGAACATTGATTTTTGGAAACTCATACAAATTTGTACCAGCAAATCATCTTCTCCGCGTATGCTGCGTAGATAGATTTCATGTAAATAATTGGGCACAAAGTGAGACATATCCTGCATGAGTAAGGTGGGAGGAATCCCAGCACCACCAGTAGGTAAGGGATCGGCATACAAAGCGCCATATTGAAATCGACTTTGATCGGGAGAAATTTGATAAGCTTGGGCGTTATATGAAACTGTTCCGTGAAAGGGCGTTCCCCGGAAGAAAACCGCTTCTACATAAGGTATTGCTGTATCTGCAAGAAAAGTCAAACCTACAGAAGGGGGAATAATTTCATACACTTTATCTTGAATTATAACGGAGTAGGTAATTGGTCGATTTGCATCTGCCACTAAACCAGCTTTTACGTGTTCGACAACATCAGGAATAGATTTGATTTTACCAAGATCGTAGAGGTCTGATAAACTCAAGAAAATATCAGCCATGACTCGCCAAAATTGTCCCAATCCAGTATTGTAAGCTGATACCCGCAACTGTTCAGTTAAAAACTCAGGAAACAGTTGATTAAGCAACGCAATTAGGGGGTTATTTTTAAATTTTGCCTTAATAACGGTCTGCGCTCTTTCTTTAAATTCCTTGGACTCTAAATATGTATCTAACCCACCTCCACCATGCCACAGCATCGCTCTCATGCAATACTCAGCATATTCAAAATTGATTCTATTATGCCATAAGTGCCGGAATAACTTTTTGAAAGAAAAGTCTCCATTGAAGTATTTAAAAAATGGAAAAAACACTAAATACTGTTCTCTAGCCATGTAATTTAGGATGTTTGAATAATTATCCAGAATTACCCCATAGCTTTTGAGAATGCCAACTACTTCCAGCAAGTTTTGAGGAGTATCAGGAAGTAAAGTCCCTCCTGATTCCAGCCGCTCAATATACTCATTCAATTGATAGTTAAGAGGTTTCTTTTTAAGACTTACCATTTGATAGTTGATGGTTGATGGTTGATGGTTGATGGTTGATGGTTGATGGTTAATGGGTAATGGTTATTCAATTAACAACCATCTACTATCCACTAACTACAATCTAATTTGTGTTCTTTAACTTTTATCTTTCGCCTGAATCACTGACATTGTGGCAACAGAACTGTATGTACCAATCATTGCTGTGGTTGTTGGTTCAGTCCAATAAGCTAACCAAGCTGGTTGAATACCAAAAATGACAATTAACGCAGCTAAAATTATAGATGTATAGCGCTCTGACCAAGATACGCGAGGTAAGTTAGCAACTTGTGGAGACAAGCGTCCAAAGAAAGCGTTGTTTGTGAGAATTAAGAAGTAAACAGCAGTTAAAGCTGTACCAGTCATGCATAAAAGGGTTTGAACTGGAAAAACTGGAAAACTACCGCGAAAGACAATGAATTCAGCAATAAACCCTACCATTCCCGGTATACCGGCGCTTGCCATCACTCCTAAAACCATTAAACTTCCAATGACAGGCATCCCTCGTTCTGGATTTAGTAATCCCCTGATCGTATCTAAATCGCGGCTTCCGGCTTTGTTATACACAATCCCAACAAGCAAAAACAGTAGGGCAGAAATTAAGCCGTGACTGAACATTTGCATCACACTTCCCAACACGCTTAAAGGTGTAGCGGCAGCTAGGCCTAATAAGATGTAACCCATGTGACCAATGGAACTGTATGCCACCATTTTTTTCATATCTTTTTGAGAGATCGCGCAGGATGCACCATAAAGCACGCTCACTACTGCCCAAAATGCCAAAAAAGGAGCTAAGTAAGCCCAAGCTTCTGGTAACAAATTCACCCCAAATCTGAGTAAGCCGTAGGTTCCAAGCTTTAGCAGGATTCCTGCCAACATTACTGAAATCGGCGTAGAAGCTTCAACGTGAGCATCTGGTAACCACGTATGGAAGGGAACTATGGGAATTTTAATGCCAAAACCAATTAACAGTCCCAGTAGTAGTAAAATTTGTGTTTCTAAAGGTATAGATGTCGCATCCAAAGTTTGGATTGCAAAGCTTGATGCACCACTCAGCCAAACCAAACCCAAGAAACTTGCCAAAATGAGAACTCCGGAAATAGCTGTATAAATCAAAAATTTAGTAGCAGCATAATTCCGTCGTTCACCACCCCAAATGGCTATTAGTAAATAGAGAGGAATTAGTTCTAGCTCGTAAAAAATGAAAAACAGCAGCATATCTTGTGCTAGGAAAGCACCAGATACTCCAATGTTTAACAACAAAAGTAAAGAATAGTAAAATCGCGGTCGCCGAATATCTTCGTCACTGCTATAAATAGCAATGCCAGTCAACAGTCCATTAAGGATCAGCAAAGGTAAAGACAAACCATCTATTCCTAGATGATAATTCAAACCCAATGCATCTATCCAAGGTATGAATTCAGAGAGTTGTTGATGAAAATCTGTTGGGTTAAACTGAAATGCCAATAATAAAGTCCACAAAAAAGTGATACTTGCAACGATGAGAGCCGCTTTCCGAGAAAGTTGTGCGCTCATGTTAAACGGCAAGAATCCGATAACAGTGGCACCGAATAAAGGTATTAAAAGTAAAGCACTAAGCATAGTAGTAAATAGGGAGTGAGGAAGAGCCAGTTGCGTATTGAGAAAAGTCTGAGCGGCGGCTTCAACCGAGCAGAACTTCGAGGGGGTTCGTCACGTTTAGCTTTGGGAACGTTGAGGAGAGGGATAAGACGGGGAGGAAGGATAAGTGTGAGAATAAGAACTTCTGTCTCCGCTCTTTCTAACTCCTCACTCCTCATTCCTAACTTTTAGAAGTGCCATTGATTAAGTAGACCTAACGACCAACTGATGGCAAAACCCAGTACACTCACGCCGACAAGGATAGTTAACATATAGCCTTGGGACTGTCCGGAAATACTGTACTTCAAGCTTTGACCACTGAACATTGTTGCAAATCCAACCAAGTTAACAAAACCATCGACTAGATAGCGATCGCTCCAAGCAGAAACTTTCGAGAGCAACGCCACCACACCAACTACTGTCAGTCGATAAACGCGGTCGATATAAAAGTCGTAACCTAATAAGTCTTGCACAAATCTCCACGCCAATATTGTAGACCGAGACCAAGCTTTGTGCAGATACATTGTAGCTCCGACGGTGATTCCTAATAGAGTAGACGACAGCAATAGTGACACGACTACCCAATTCACACTTTGCCAATCAGGAAGGAGGTACCACTGCTGTAGCATTAGGGGTACTAACAAAGTAATTATCGTTAGAGATACCATTGCAAATGCCATCTGCCAATTTACTTCTGGGGCACGACGTGTTTTTGGTTGTGGTTCGCCCCAAAAAATTAGCCGGAATACCCGAGTTAAATTCAATACAGTGAGACCGTTAACTAACACTAAGATGACTATAAGCCAAGGACTAATGAATGCCAAACCATCAGCCCATGACAGCATTGCCCAAAAGCTACCAAGGGGGAGTAGCGTCACCATCCCGGCCGCACCTACAATATAGGCGGTTGTGGTAGCTGGCATCCGTGACCACAAACCACCCATTTCTGTTAAATCTTGAGTATTTGTCGTAAAAATTATTGAGCCGGCACTCATAAATAACAGTGCTTTTGCCACCGCGTGAGTGAAAAGCAGCATCAGGGCAACACCTCCTTGCTGCATACCTACTGCCAGAAACACTAACCCCATGTATGCGCTAGTGGAGTGAGAAAGCGCTCGCTTGATATCGATTTGGGCTAGTGCCACTAACGATGCGCCGACTGCCGTTACTGCACCCATCACAACCAGAGCATTTAAAGCTACTGGTGATAACGCTAAAATTGGCTGAATTTTATACAGCAAGTAAGCGCCTCCCCCTACCACCAGCGAGTTTCGCATAACTGAGGCGGGATTAGGACCTTCCATTGCCTCATCCAACCACAAATGTAGCGGAAATTGGGCACATTTACCTGCAGGTCCGGCAATTAAAGCTAATCCTAGTAAAGTTGATGTGACTGGGTTTAAGTCAGCCGTTTGCACCCACACATAGAGATCGGAAAAGTTTAAACTTCCTGCCATTGTCGAAAGTGTTACCACCGCCATTAAAAGCAACAAGTCTCCTACGCGCTTAGTCCAAAATGCATCTCGCGCCGCTGTCACAACCAATGGTTGGGCATACCAAAATCCTACCAATAGGTAAGTTGAAAGAGTTAAGACTTCCAGTAGCGCATAACTGATAAATAGTGAGTCACTGATCGCTAAGCCACTCAGAGCTGCTTCAAAAAATCCCATGAGAGCAAAGAAACGCGCGATCGCCCAGTCTTTTTCCATATATCCCAAGGCATAAATTTGTGCTAACAAACTTAACCCGGTGACTAAAACTGTGGTTCCAATACTGACTGAAGATATTTCTAAGGCAAAGGATAAGTCTAGATCTGCTACTTTCAACCAAGTAAAAACGATATTTTCTGGTTCTTGATTCCAAATATCTTTAAAGACAATTAGACTGTGGACAAAAGCTAAAACGGTAGTCAATAAGTTCAAATATGCTGCCGGTCTTGGTCCTGTTCGCCGGATTAGACCAATTGCCCACGGCAAAGTCACAATTGCACCTACCAAGCTATAAAGAGGTATCCATCTCGTTGTTGAAAAGAGAAATTGATTCATTTAAGTTTCCTGAATATCTTTTTGCTCATATTTTTTCTACTTTACAAAATAGCTTTACTGCTCTCTATGATTTGGAAATTTAGACTGTTTATGTTTTGTTCTCTATGACTTATATTATTTCACCTCAATCTTAAATATTCACAAAAATCTTTTAATTTACTTATATCCATTATTTATCAAAGTAGTTGTTTATGCTCATTCTGATGACGATAATTCCTAACCCCTAAAAAATCCTTTATACCTATTATAACTAAAATTTATGTGTTGAGTTAGTACATTTTTTAAGTAAACACCAAAAATCCAGGAATTACCTGCATTTAAACCACCCAAGGTTTTTTGCACTCCTGCTAATATGGCTTTTTTGCGTTTATGAACTTAGGTTAGCTATTTTTCTCAACTAATTATAATACCTCAATTGCTGCTCTACAATTTCTATAGATTTATAT
>JAQYWN010000299.1 GCA_029379265.1 Rhizonema sp. NSF051 | reverse complement strand
CGCAGCGATCTCCCTTGTCTTCTCACTCGGGGAGACGCCAAGGGCGAACGAGCGTCAGGGCGGTTTTATATATGGGTATTTATGTATAGCGGGAAGGGAGTAACTATGTTCATCCTCCCACATTTTGTATTTTACTCAAGCGAGAAGCGTTATATGGATATATGGGCAACCGACGTATTTAATCTGAGTAAGATGCAGACCCGTCTGCCCAAAGATGTGTTTGAGTCGATCAAGAGTACGATTCACACGGGTAGCAAGCTAGATGTGTCTGTAGCAGGAATCGTTGCCGCAGCAATGAAAGACTGGGCGATTTCTAAAGGCGCATTGTATTACGCTCACATTTTTTATCCGTTGACCAACATCACTGCCGAGAAGCATGATGGGTTTATCTCAGTGCAAAGAGACGGATCGGCGATCGCTGAATTTTCTGGTAAAGCGCTGGTGCAAGGGGAGCCGGATGGTTCGTCCTTTCCCAATGGTGGCAATCGCTCTACATTTGAAGCCCGTGCCTACACTGCATGGGATGTTACTAGCTTTCCCTATGTAATGGAAACCGATAACGGGGTCACTTTATACATTCCCACGGTGTTCATTTCTTGGACAGGGGAAGCTCTAGACAAAAAAATGCCATTGCTTCGCTCCAATGCGGCGATGAGCAACGCGGCAACCCGATTGCTCAAACTGTTGGGGCATTCGGAAGTGGCGACCGTTAACTCTAGCTGTGGTGCAGAGCAAGAATACTTCTTAATTGATGCTGAATATGCCCAAAGCCGCCCGGATATCTTGCTGACGGGCAGAACTTTGTTTGGACGACCTGCCGCCAAAGGGCAACAATTTGACGATCACTATTTTGGAGCGATTCCAGAGCGCGTCCAAGTCTTTATGCAAGAAGTAGAAGAGCGCTTGTATCGACTGGGGATTCCGGCGAAAACCCGGCATAACGAAGTTGCACCCGGTCAGTTTGAGATTGCCCCATTTTTTGAAGCGGCAAACGTGGCTAGCGACCACCAGCAGGTGACGATGACCATTCTCAAAAACATCGCCAAGAAACACGGCTTCATGTGTCTGCTGCACGAAAAGCCTTTTGCAGGCATTAACGGATCTGGGAAGCACGTGAACTGGTCAGTGGGGAATGCCACGCAAGGCAACCTGCTTGATCCAGGTGATCATCCCCATACCAATCTGCAATTTTTGTTGTTTTGCGGGGCAGTGATTCGAGGGATTCACATATATGGACCATTGCTGCGAGCCGTGGTGGCAACTGCGGGTAACGACCATAGACTCGGTGCCAATGAAGCACCTCCCGCCATCATTTCAGTCTACCTGGGCAAACAGCTAGAAGATGTGTTTAACCAAATTAAGCAGGGAGACGTCCCAAGCTCTACTCCCGGTGGCAAGATGAATTTGGGTGTACCCACTTTGCCAGAAATTAACAGAGATCCAAGCGATCGCAACCGCACTTCGCCCTTTGCCTTCACGAGCAACCGCTTTGAATTCCGGGCAGTCGGGTCTAACCAATCAGTCTCTGGTCCGATTGTCGCCATGAACACGATTTTGACTGATTCACTCACATGGGTGGCAGATCAGTTAGAAACTAACTTAGCAAACGGGAAAGCGCTGGATGCTGCTGTTATTACCGTTGTGAAAGAAATCATGGAGGCTCATAGCGCCGTTGTCTTTGGCGGCAATGGCTACTCTGAAGAATGGCACAAACAGGCGGTTGAGGAACGAGGGCTATTGAACCTACGCACCACTGCTGATGCGTTGCCCATCTTGAAAAAGCAGTCTATGAAGGAACTGTTTGAAAGAACGGGAGTTCTGTCTGTTTCTGAACTTGAAAGCCGCTTTAATGTGTATGTAGAGCAGTACATTCAGGTGATTGAGATGGAAGCCAAGCTCGTGATTAGTATGGCAAAAACCATGATTTCTCCTGCGGCACGCCGTCACTTATCAGAGCTTTCTACAAGTATTAGCAACTTAAGACAAATCGGGATTGAGTCTGAGTTTGAGCAGGAAAGTGCAAAAACGGTAGCTTCTTTGACAAAGCAGATGATGGATTCAGTCACAGAGTTAGACAATGCCATCAGCACGCATCATTTTACCCCACCCGAAGAACACATGGAGTACTGCGCCAAAACGCTCCGCTCGATGATGGATAAAGTTCGCAAATATGCAGATGCTCTTGAAGGTGAAGTAGCGGATGATCTGTGGCCCTTACCTAAATACCAGAAGATGCTGTTTATCAAATAGCAAGTCGCTGCATTAATTTTGCGATTAAGTTGAATGGTACTCCGGCGTTGCTTAATCTATCCATTAGTCATGGAAATTTTGGATATCCTTGTGGATATCCAAAATCACTTAACCAATTCCCAAACGTCCAGCTAAACCGGGAGTCAGGGGTAAAAGAGTGGCAATCATTAAAAACAAAGCTAAAAGACCTAAAGCCGCACGGGCATCATCGGGTTCGCTAATTTCATTTAAGGTGGGGCGTTCAAGATCGCGTTGTAAAAAGACAATCACGATCGCCCAGTACATCGCCAAAGAATTACCCAACGAAACTAACCCCAGCACAATCAAAGTTGCAAGTGTAGTTCGTCCTGCGGTTTTACGTCCGTAAATTGCTTGGACAATACGACCACCATCAAGCTGTCCGGCGGGCATTAAATTTAAAGCGGTGATTACCAAACCTAGCCAACCAATGATTACCAAAGGATGCACTTCTACTACAGGGGATTGTAAAGCCGAACCAAGAATCACCCTTGCTAAAGTTCCAACTAAAATCGATCCCGAGAAAAATTCGCTGGGCAATTGAAACGACATCGGGTGAAAACCCCAACCCAAGCCAGATTGGGAAAGGAGCAAACCCGTCACCAGTATTAAAAAAGAAACAATTCCTCCGGTTGCCGGTCCTGCTAAGGCGATATCAAATAGTATTTTGCGGTTGAGTAGCACAGACTCAAAGCGAGTAATTGCACCAAAGGAACCAATTTGCACAGCAGGAAGAAAGAACGGCCAACTCAGACGGACTTGGTGACGACGCGCAAGGAACCAATGACCGATTTCGTGAGTCACCAAAATCAGAAATATACTCAACCCAATGGGTAAAGTTTCTCCTATCCGTTCTGGATTCGCAAATAAATCAAACCTCAGTAATAACCCTGTTGCTTCTAAATTTGTCGCAATAGTTGCTACAAGCAAGATGACCGCAAAGACTTTTTGGGGTAACGTTGTCACACGGGGGTCATTACGGCTGGGCAGAACAATCATCACAGGTTTTCCGTCCGTATTTTCAACTATAAATAGTCGATATTTATTGCCCAGACGTTCCTGTAAACTCGTAGAGAGACGATTGTGAACCGTTTCTGGATCGCCCCGCAAATTACCTCTGAAGATGGCTCCTTCTTGATAGGCGATCGTTTCTGTGGCAAAAAATGTATCAATGCCGAATATACCCTTGATAATATTCAACTCCTCTTCGGGAATTGTCAGTACTTCTTTCGCCGGTGCAGGTACTACAGGCTGCATGGCACCATTTGTACTACTTTCTTGATGTGAAGCCGTTTCAGCAAGCCTCTCTGTGATTCGTTGCTTAAGTATGGTATCTTGCCCCAACTTCCGCAACTGTCTTCCCAGAAAAATATAAACCGCCGCAGAAGCCACCAACAGGAAAATTATACCAACAATGTTAATGTAAATCCCAGCAGCAAATAAGCCGAAAAACAACAGCCAGGGAGCCATTAACACCACTGACTGTAACCAGGCAAGAATTCCCAGTTTACCAAACGGTCTGGCGCGATAAAAGCTCCAACCTAAGATTCCGAAAGCGACTAGCACAATTGAGGCAATAATGGGAGTTTCTGATGAAGTCAGCATCTTTTAACCTTTGGTTATGAACTCAAGCCGGAACAAGTCAAGTGTTACGCATATTTATAATTTATAACGAAGCTTGTAGTCTATCAAAATTATGTTGCACTAGTAACATAAATAAAAAGATGATAAACTAATTAGGGACGATTTTGCCGTCAAAACAGCAACGCTTACTGGCGATGCTTCCCCTGGAAAAGCCAACTCAAGCACTTCACCCTTCTTCGGCTGACCAGACAACGTAAAATAGAATTTTATTGCATGGTTGAACGGTCAAAGAACCGGAAAAAATTACTGATGGTAAAATCTGAACCTTACCGCACTCTTCCAACTAGCGCTGAACTGCCCTGTTCAGACGATACACCAGTGGATAACGAAGATCAGAACTTTATACCTAACTTGTTGCTATTTCTCCTCGAATCTATTTGGGCGAGCAGAAATGACTGGTTTTTTGGTATCGATATGGGAGTTTACCATACTACTGGAATCAGTCATTTAGTCCCAGTGATCCCGGATGGTTTTTTGAGCTTGGAAGTCGAACGGCGCAAAGCAGGCAAATCACGCTTAAGCTATACAGTATGGGAAGAACAAAACATAGTGCCCTTTGTTTTAGAAGTGGTTTCCAAAACCCCAGGCGATGAGTACGATACTAAACTGAAAATATATGCATTCGTTGGGAGTGCTGTACTACGTTATCTATAATCCACAATATTGGAGACGCGATCAACACCAACCGTTTGAAGTACATAAGTTAATTCATGGGGAGTACCACCAGCAAATTGGGGAACCGTTTTGGATGCCAGAAGTTGGATTGGGAATTGGGCGATCGCTCTACATATCTGGTACAGTTCAACGAGAGGTGTTGTATTGGTACAACGAAACTGGGACTCGCTATTTAACTTCTGAAGAAGTTGCTCAACACGAACGACAACAACGAGAAAAACTAGCAGCCAAACTCAGAGAGTTGGGAATCGATCCAGATAGTATTTGATTGAGCAAAGTTACTCATTTCCGGAAACCTAGTCTCCTGCTTCCAACTCCCCTTGACAGGACTATTGTTATATACTATACATTAAAGCCAATAATATTCTTTAAGGTATTGACGATGAAAGTGGGATGTGCGGTTCTATTTGTCAGTCTTCTGTTGTCGTCGAAGTTGATAGCAGTGGCTGGTGTCAAAAAGATAGAAATAGCACAACAACTAGCATCTACACAAAGAAATATCAGCCCTGATCAACAAAAAGCTTATGCACGGGCAAAGCAACTGAATGATGAAGCACAGAAACTACAAGAACAAGGTACGGCAGAATCCCAACAACAGGCGCTTACCAAATATGAAGAAGCTTTGAAACTTTGGCGGCAGCTGGGTGTTAACGAACCTTCTTCTCAGGTAGCTCGCAATTTTGAAGCGACAACACTTTTAAGCATTGGTACCCTTTATCTTACCCAAAGCGAACCTCAAAAGGCGCTCTCATACTTTAATCAGGGGCTAGTTATTAGGCGAGAGTTAAAAGATCCTTTTGGGGAAGCAATCATGCTCTCCTCCCTTGCCACTACTTACTCTAAGTTGAACGAAAAGCAGAAAGCGATCTTATTTTACAACCAAGCGCTGTCAATATTTCAAGCTCAGAAAAAGCCCTCTTTGGCTGCCCAAATGTTAAGTAGTATTGGCGGAATATATTTTGATCTGGGGCAAACACAAACAAGCATCGCATTCTACAATCAGGCACTAGAGATACAGCGTACTGATCAAGATACTGCAACACTTGCCCCGACACTTCAATCTCTTGGTAGAATCTACGCCCAATATGGCGAACCGCAGAAAGCGCTTGCATTGTATAATGAAGCACTACAAATCCAACGGACAAGGAAGGATCTCCCAGCTCAAGCAGAAATCCTCAGCACCATTGGCGTTATATACAGCCAATTATTAAGCGACAATCAGAAAGCACTCTTATTCTTAAACGATGCGTTAACTCTCCAACGTGCAGCTCAAGGAAAGCTTTCTGGAATTGCTTTGGCATTCAATCTTTCTCGGGAAGCTCAGATTCTCATAAGTATTGCTGCCACCTACAAGTCATTAGGCAATTATCCCAAAACGTTGGAACTCTACAATAGAGCGATCGCACTCCAGCAAAAAGCTGGTAACCGCTTTGCACAAGCAGAAATTCTCAACCAAATCAGCTTTGCCTACGATGAGTTGGGGGAAAAACAGAAAGCGCTCTCTTCCCTAAATCAAGCACTTATGCTTCAGCGTGCTAGTAAGGATAGTAGAAGAGAAGCGTTCACGCTTAACAATATTGCCGGAATTTATGCATCGTTAAGTGATTATCAGAAAGCCCTGGACTTTTACAACCAAGCACTGGTTCTTCAGCGTCAAGTCAAAGATCGTCCTCAAGAAGCTGTTACCCTCAAAGATATCGCTTCGGTTTATAGTTTGTTAGGCGACTATCAGTTAAGTATTGACACTTACAATCAAGCACTAGAGATATCTAAGCAGATCGGCGATCGCACAACCGTTGCTCGAACCCTTAATAATATCGGCACTGTTTACCGCTCTACACCAGATTATCACAAGTCACTGGACTATTATAATCAAGCGTTAAAGCTTTGGCGCGAACAGGGGGATAAGTTTAGCGAATTCGGCACACTCACTGGTGTCATCAGAGTTTACGAGTCCTTGAAGAATTATCCCCAAGCACTGGCTACAGCTAACGAGGCACTGTCATTGTCACGTCAACAAAAAAGTAGCTTTGCAGAAGCCGCCGCTTTAGCTTTGTTGGGTAAGGTGCATCTAGCATCAGGAGATTATCAATTATCTTTGTCAGCTTCCAACCAAGCTGTATCTGGGTGGCATAAACTCGGGAGTCGTATTGCAGAAGCCAACGTTCTTGGCAACATCGGTAAGGCATACAATTCATTGAAGCAACCGCAGCAGGCGATCAACACTTACAATCAAGAACTAAAGCTGCGGCGAACGTTGGGCGATCGCACGGGTGAAGCCGACACGCTCTACAATATTGCTGTTACCGAACGCGATCGCGGCAATTTTAACGGTGCCCTGACGCAAATCGAAACAACAATCAAAATCGTTGAGGATGTACGCACCAAAGTCACCAGCCAAGACTTACGGACTTCTTACTTTGCCTCGGTACAGAAATACTACCAGTTCTACATTGACTTGCTCATGCGGTTGCACAAACAGCAACCATCCAAAGGATACGATACTTTGGCACTTAACGCCAGTGAACGCGCCCGTGCTAGGAGTCTTTTAGAACTTATAAATGAAGCTAATGCAGATATTCGTGCTGGCGTTAATCCAAAGCTACTACAACTTGAACGCACCTTGCAACAACAAATTGATGCTCGCTTAAAACGCCTGATAGAATTATCCAACAACCAAAATAGTCAAAAGTTAGAAACAGAAATCGCCGCACTTTTAGAACAGGTAAGGCAAGTACAGGCACAAATCCGCACCACCAGTCCCCGTTACGCTGCACTAACTCAACCTCAACCCCTGAAATTGGCAGAAATTCAGCAGCAGGTTCTTGATGACAACACGTTGCTTTTAGAATATTCTTTAGGGGAAGAACGCAGTTATCTTTGGGCTGTCACCAAGACGAACATCACAAGTTACGAACTGCCCAAACGTGAAGACATTGAAGCTGCAACACAAAAGTTCCGAGACGCTTTAACCATTCCCTCGCAAAGGACTATACCAGAAGCTGCCAAAGCAGCAGATCCCCTCTCCCAGATCCTACTGACACCAGTCGCCAAGCAACTAGGACATAAACGCTTGGTCGTTGTTAGCGATGGTGCTTTGCAGTATATACCATTTGCTGCCCTAACTTCCCCCAACTCGCAACAGAAGAGCTATGAGCCATTGATAAACGCTCACGAAATCATTACTCTCCCCTCAGCATCAACAATAGCTCTTCTTAGACACGAGCATCAAGGTCGCAAAATAGCTCCCAAAAAAGTAGTCGTACTCGCCGATCCAGTATTTTCCCCATCTGACGAGAGGGTTAAACACCAATCCACCAGTCAGCCATCCACGACACACAACAGTCAAAGTTTACCAGAGTTACAACTATCTCGCGCTATGAGAGAATCAGGCATTACCTTTGATCGCCTCCGCTTCACGCGCCAAGAAGCTGAACAAATTATCTCCCTTGTACCACCCCAAGAAAGTCAACAAATGTTTGACTTTGCGGCTTCGCTTACAACCGCAACCAGTCCACAACTACAACAATATCGTATTATTCATTTTGCGACTCACGGCATCTTTAATAGCAAGCATCCAGAATTATCTGGTGTGGTGCTATCCTTAGTTGATGAAACAGGCAAGCCCCAAAACGGCTTTTTGCGACTCCAAGATGTCTTCAACCTCAACCTATCAGCAGAACTCGTTGTCTTGAGTGCCTGTGAAACTGGTTTGGGTGAAGAAGTCAAAGGAGAAGGAATCGTAGGCTTGACAAGAGGCTTTATGTATGCTGGTAGCCCGCGAGTCGTAGTGAGTTTGTGGAGCGTGGATGATGAGGGAACATCAGAGTTAATGAAGATATTTTACACAAAAATGCTGCGACAAGGTTTACAACCAGCTGCCGCCCTTAGAGCAGCACAGATAGAAATGTGGCGAAATCAAAACTTTGCCACACCATATTACTGGGCAGCATTCACTTTACAAGGCGAGTGGAATTGAGTGGTTTGTCTTGCAATAGGGTTACCACTCATATCATGTCCGGTTGATTAACTTTAAATACTTGAAGCACCCCACCCCGCCAAAGCTGTGCTTTGTCTCCCCTCCCCGCAAGCGGTGAGTCCAGCGCTGCAGGAGGGTTAGCCCGACCTAGGCGACTGGCGATCTTCGTAGCGGTAGCGTTAGCGTTAGCGTTAGCGTTAGCGTTAGCGTTAGCGTTAGCGTTAGCGTTAGCGTT
>JAQYWN010000298.1 GCA_029379265.1 Rhizonema sp. NSF051 | reverse complement strand
AAATTGTACAGGAATAAACTAAAACTGTGATGAATGTTCTATTGCCCCGTTTTATAAAGTCTTCCTATCGAAAAGAACCATTAATCACTGTGTTGATAACAATGGGAGTGGTAGATGCATTGATTGGTGGTTTAAATGATAGCTGGTCTTTATTTGGTTTTGGCGTATGTGCAGCAGGGTTAACCCTTTCCTATAAGTGGTGGCGAGTACTTCAGCGTCGGCCTTTCCCCGAAGAACCTGTCATACAACATTACTTGCCGTCTCGCTCATCAAATTCAGCTTTACCAACATTAAACAGTTATAAGAAAAACTCCCCAAAAACCTAATTTTATAATGAAGTGACTTAGTTTTTGAGTGGGAGAGGAGAGTAGGAATGGCAAGGGGGTAATATAATTAAAACTTATGAATTTGCGAAAAAAATTCCTGAACTCCAGTGCTAGAAAACTATTCATACTAATGAGTTGTACAGTTTCGGTGGCGAGCGCTCCCACGATATTGATCCCATCGGCGGTTACAGCAGAGATCAAATTTACACCAAATTATACTTCTTCAGGGAGTATCAACCCCCTACTCGTTTATATCTTCACAGAACACACGGGTACAGTTAAGTCTTTAGCCTTCAGTCCAGATAGCAAAATTCTTGCCAGTGGTGGTTCTGAGAACGATGGGATCATTCGCTTGTGGAATATGAATACTGGTAAAAGGGCAGCAATTTTTCGCAAAGCACAGAAAACAGCAGTGGAATCCTTACTGATTTCACCAGACTCTCAAACTTTAGCCAGTTGTAGTGATGATCACACTATTAACATTTGGAATTGGAATATAAAAAATAAGAAGTATATATTTACACGCTCTTTTGTAGGACATACAAGCAATGTACTATCTTTAGCCATAACTCCCGATAGTAAAATACTCGTTAGCGGTGCACAAGACGGTATTCGCTTGTGGGATATGGTACAACAGCGCCCACTTGCTACCTTAGTGCGCTTTGATAACATTGATACAGTAGGGATTAGTCCTGATGGTCAGATCCTGGCAAGTGGTGATAATAAAGGCTTAATGAAGCTATGGGACTTAAGGAGTGGCAAATTAATCCGTACAGTTTCAGCACATTCTGACATTGTGAGTGCCGTAGCCTTTACCCCAGATGGAAACACCTTAGTTAGTTCTAGCCGCGATCACACAATTAAACTTTGGAATGTCAATACAGGAGAACTTCTACGCACCTTGCAAGGAAACAATTGGGTGAACGCTATTGCCATTAATCCAAGTGGACAGATAATTGCTAGTGGGGGCAGAGATGGAGTGAAATTATGGAATTTGGCGACAGGAGAGCTAATAGATACACTTTACGGACATTCTGACTGGATCAGCGCGATCGCATTTAGTCCCGATGGGAAAATGCTTGCAGCCGGCGGATTTGATACACGAATTAACATTTGGCGACTTTAATCAGCTATTGACTGTTAGCTATTAGCAACAAACGTGTTTTGGAGCGCGAATGATTTAGGATTGCTATAGCAGTCCTAAATAAGAGTGTGAGAATTTGAGTTTGCCACCGAACTGTAATCTCCCCTTGGCAACAGGGGAAGGCAGTAGCTATGAGGTAAATTTTATTACATTTTTTTTTAGGATTACTATAAAAAAGTCGCCAAATTTGAACGGCAAAACATGGGCAGTATTTGGGAACTAGATTTTTATTCGCGTCCAATAGTGGACGAGCAGGGGAAAAAAGTTTGGGAAATCTTGGTGTGTGAGAGTCCTTTAGATACACGGAGAAAAGTTGATTCGCTGTTTCACTATTCTCAATATTGCCCCAGTTCGCAGGTAAATTCCGTGTGGTTGGGAACGGCATTGATGGAAGCGATTTCTCAAGCAAAAGAAGCACCGATCCGAATCCGCTTTTTCCGCCGCCAAATGAGCAATATGATTATTAAAGCTGGCAAAGATTTAGGCATTCCCGTCCAACCCAGCCGCCGTACTTTAGTGCTTAACCAATGGCTGCAACAGCGGATGGAGTCTGTATATCCTCACGAACCAGGCTATCAAGAAGTCGTGACAAATCCGTCGGTACGTGTGGAGAATCCTGTACCTCAACGCTTACCAGATGCTTTAGCAGGACAGGAGTGGGGATTTGTGACCTTAAACGCTGTAGAATTTACAGAAATGCACGAATGGGAAATTGGCTTTGGCGAAGCTTTTCCCTTAGAGATGGCACAAGTCTCACCAGAAACACCCATTCCCGGTATTGTCATTTTTTCACCCAGAGCGTTACCTTTAGCAGCTTGGCTCTCAGGTTTGGAGTTAGCTTGGGTGAGATTTGATTCAACTGAAGGGGCTAAATTACTTTTGGAATCTGGTGCTATTGAAAGCTGGATTTTAGCAAATATCGCAAATCCGCAAATCTTAACAGAAGCTGAAAAGTTTGAAAAAGCTAAGCAAAAAGCCCATGGAGTGCATTTTATAGCAGTGCAATCAGATCCCCAAGCAGAATCTTTTGCAGGGTTTTGGCTGTTACAAGAGGTCAATCTGGCGTAAATTGGTTGAGGTAATGGAGAAATAGAGTTAGGAGTGAAAAGTTATGAGTTTTTACTCCTAGACTTCTCTGTTTTCCCAATTCGACAGCTAATAACAAAATATGGTGCCTAAAAAGTTACCACAAGATACACGAGCAGAACAACTGCTGCAACTTGCTATAAAATGCGGGGCACAAGCAGCTGAGGTGTATCAGTCGCGCTCGCTGTCTCGACCGGTGTTTTTTGAAGCCAACCGACTGAAGCAGATAGAAACTAGCCAAGCTGAAGGGACAGCACTGCGGCTGTGGCAAAACGGGCGTCCAGGACTCACGGTGGCTTACGGTTCTGTGGAACCACAAGCAATGGTGGAACGTGCTTTGGCCCTGAGTCAGTTAAATCAACCTGAAGCAATCGAATTAAATAGCGACACGAGACCTTCCTATCCAGATTTGGGAGAAGATGTCTCGCAAGAGAAATTAGTTGACTGGGGGAGAGAAGCGATCGCACTCATTCGCGATGTCTACCCGGATGTTGTGTGTGCTGCTGACTGGGAATGTGATGTTGAAACTACCAGACTTGTTAATACGCTCGGTTTAGATTGCCACTACACCGACACGACTCTCAGTTGCTATATCTCCGCAGAATGGGTAAGAGGTGACGATTTTTTGAGTGTCTCTGATGGTCAAATAGAAAGAGGTTGGCTCAATCCCGAGAAAGTCACTCAACAAATTTTGCAGCGTTTGACTTGGGCGAGAGAAAACGTTTCGCCCTCAACAGGTCGCATCCCTGTTTTATTTACTTCCAAAGCGGCTGATATGCTTTGGGGTACCTTACAAGCAGCTTTGAATGGAAAGCAAGTTCTTGAAGGCGCGTCTCCTTGGGCGGAACGTCTGGGTAAACCAGTCATCGCACCCTTTCTCACCCTCTATCAAGATCCCCAAGCAGGACCATATAGTTGCCCTTTTGATGATGAAGGTACACCCACTCAGCCTTTAGTCTTTATTCAAGATGGGGTTTTGCAGTCTTTTTACTGCGATCGCACCACCGGACGCCGTTTAGGTAGTGCTTCTACTGGTAACGGTTTTCGTCCCGATCTAGGTAGTTATCCTACCTCTGGCTTGTTTAATTTTCTGATCCAGCCTGGTTCGGGCTCCTTACAAGAGTTAATTCAACAACTAGATAATGGTTTGATTGTCGATCAAATGCTGGGTGGCGGGAACGGTATTTCTGGTGACTTTTCCATTAATGTCGATCTCGGCTACCGCGTCCAAAATGGTCAGATAATCGGACGTGTTAAAGATACGATGGTTGCGGGAAACATTTACACAGCATTGAAACAAGTAGTTAAACTGGGTGGCGATGCTGACTGGAATGGTTCTTGCTATACTCCATCTCTAATCGTGGAAGGACTCTCTACCACGGGAAGAAACTATTAATTTAATTAGGACGTGGGGAATTCAATTAAAAATTAAAAATTTAACATGAGTGCATTTTTAATTCTTAATTCTTAATCTCTCCCTATTTGAACTGCTCCTCCTCCCCCTCTCACCATGTGGCATCTACCTTTGTTACGGTACATTCGCCAACAGTTGCGACCACGGCGTCGCTTGGCGATTTTTGAAGCTTGTTTAATTGGTTTGGTTTCTGCTTTAGCTGCAGTTTTACTTAAAGCTGGGGTGGGATGGTTAGGTGCATGGCGGGTGCAGCAATCGCTGTTACTACCTGCTTGGTTGTGGCTACCTGGTGTTGGACTCAGTTGTGGATTCCTTGCAGGTTGGCTGGTTGAGCGTGTAGCACCAGAAACTTCAGGTAGCGGCATTCCCCAAGTGAAAGCAGTGCTGGGTCGTGTCCCTATCGCCCTAAATTTGCGGGTTGCCTTGGTTAAGCTAGTTGGTGGTATTCTTGCTCTGGGTTCAGGGCTAGCTTTGGGAAGAGAAGGACCAACAGTTCAGGTGGGTGCAGCCTTGGCATCTCAACTAAGTCGCTGGTTTCCCACTTCCCCAGATCACCGACGTCAGTTAATTGCAGCTGGTGCGGGAGCAGGTTTAGCAGCTGCCTTTAATACACCAATTGCAGGTGTATTGTTTGTGGTAGAAGAACTCCTCCAAGAATTCTCCGATTTTACTTTGGGCACTGCAATCCTGGCTTCTTTCATTGGTGCAGTTGTCTCCCGCCTATTAGGGGGTCGTAGCTTAGATATTAATCTTTCAAGTGTCCCGACAAACTTTTTTGTCCAAGATATTCCCTTCTACCTAGTTTTGGGCGTTTTGGCTGGAGTCATAGGAGCGTTATTTAATCAAGGAATCATTGCCAGCTTAAGTTTCTACAGACGCTTCATACATGTTGGATTACCTTTCCGTGTGGCACTGGCTGGGCTAGTTTCTGGTTTAATTGTCGCTTCTTTGCCACTTTCGTTTCGGGATAATACTGGGGTACGGGAATTTCTGATTACAGGTGAGGCTAACTGGTCGGTCGCGGCGATCTCATTTGTTGCCCAGCTGATTCTAACCCTCATCGCTTATGGCTCTGGTGTGCCTGGAGGATTATTTGCTCCAGCCCTAACTCTTGGGGCGGCTCTTGGCTATTTGGTGGGTGTCAGCGAACAGAGTCTGCTGTCTCCCCTACATCTAAATAGTGGATTACCTGTCACCTACGCATTAGCGGGAATGGGTGCATTTTTTACTGCCGTTGCTAGAGTGCCAATTACGGGAATTATTATTGTCTTCGAGATGACAACAAACTTCAACCTAGTGCTACCTCTAATGATTGGCTCGGTAACATCGTATTTAGTTGCCGAAAGGTTAGTGCCGGGATCACTGTACGACAAACTTTTAGCTTGGAATGGGATTACGATTGAAAAGGAAGTTCCTACTAAAGGTATATTGACACAATTAACAGCAAAAGGAGTGATGCAGGCAAGAGTGGAGACTCTTTCGGTAGAAATGAGTTTAGATGAAGTCATGCAGACGTTTTCTCGATCCCATCATCGTGGTTTTCCCGTAGTAAATAATGGGAAGTTAGTGGGAATTGTTACACAATCAGATCTCTCAAAAATGCGCGAGCGTAACTTGAGTGGAGAGACTCCTTTAAGCGAAATCATGAGTAGTGATCCGTTAACTGTGACTCCCATCCACACACTCAGCAATGTGCTGTATTTGCTAGATCGTTACAAAATTGGTCGCTTGCCAGTGGTAGAAGGGCGAAGATTAGTTGGAATAATTACCCGTGCGGATATTATTCGGGCAGAAGCAGAGCATCTTAATTGTGAAAACGGAGTTCCTGGACCGTCACCAGAACCTTCTTGTATAGTTTATCAAACGCGATCGCCTTGTGTTGGCACCGGTAGAATACTGGTACCGATCGCTAATCCCGATACGGCAGAAACACTGTTACAAATGGCAGCAGCTATTGCTCGCGATCGCCACTATGAAATCGAATGTGTGCAAGTGATGCTTGTTTCTCGCAATAATTCCCCAGCGGAAACACAAGTAAGAACGGCAAAAAGTCGGCGCTTACTGCGACAAGCAGAAGTTTTGGGGAAAAAATGGAAAATCTCCGTGCATACGCAGATTCGCGTTGCCCATGATACGGCACAAGCAATTCTGGAAACAATCAAGGAAAGACATATCGATATTATCTTAATGGGATGGAAAGGCAGCACATCTACCCCTGGAAAGATTTTTGGCGATGTTGTAGACACGTTAATCCGTCAAGCCAACTGTGACGTAGTCCTAGTGAAATTAGGCACTAGTTCCCATTTCTCCACGCCCTCATCTCCTCACACTTTTAACCGTTGGCTTGTCCCAATGGCTGGGGGTCCTAATGCATGGGTGGCGATCAAATTGCTACCTGGGTTGGTGACATTGGGTCAGGAGCCACAAGTTCGTCTGACTCAAGTGTTCAAGCAATCTGAGACTGAACCAGATATGACGGTTTTAGAAGAAGCAATCCGCCAACTGATCCATCGCCGCAAATTGTCCAGTACTGTTGTCGCCGCCCCAGTTAAAGCTGATTCTGTTTCTGAAGGTTTGATTAATTTAGTAAAAACAGAACATTATGATGTCGTCGTTTTGGGTGCTTCTCGTGAGGGAATGCTGCAACATGCAATTAAAGGAAATATACCAGAAGCGATCGCATCTAGTGTAGATAGTACGGTGATTTTAGTCAGGGGGGCAATTACTAATTGAGATGATAGCGGTTTCCTTAGTAAACAAACCATGTGCATTTGGGCTCATGACACATACACCCAAATGCGAGGATAGTATTTCAAATATAGGAAAAAAGCTGTAAAAGAGATATTTTAAAGTCGTTCCACGTTCAACCTGGCGAACGAAAACTCTATAAATATTAGTAAAAGCATCCCGTGAAGAGTTTTCGGTGATTTTGGTCAAGTTAGCGATGCCTGCGGCGAGCTACGCTAACGCACGCCATATCTTTACTATTGTCTAACGTTTTTTATAATTACAGAAGGCGGTAGCAAATGATAAGTTGTTCGTGATTTAGTCGGAAAGAGGATTTCAGCCGAGCGATCGCTCGGCTGACTCTTACGTTGCATTTGACTTTTGAGCGCGCTATTTCTCTTTAGATAACCAGTTTTCTAATTGCAAAGCAGAAATATTAATAAAATCGCGAGTGTACTTAGTCACCAAGCTATCTCCACGAGAACGTGCTACCGCTGCAATGACAGCATCTAATACACAAAAGTAAATTATAACTTTCTTCTGCGTTTTGTAATAAAACTTAAAAGCCTAAATTTCTTTGACAAACTTAGTGGCTTTTCTTGAGACGTGGCACTCTAAAAGATTCAATGGAAATTTTGCTGTTGTTGAATCAATTCGAGTGGAAGCAAAAGCTTAAAACCTCTTTTTTGGTTAAACTTTACCGTTCAACGGATGCCATTATTTTTTAGTACAGCACCTTCAAAAGCTTACAGTATGAGCTTTTTAGCTTGCGTGTCACCCCCTAGCTTTCAACAACCTGCTACCTACTCCTCACTCCTGACTCTTATTAAGGCATCCGCCAAATCTTGACAGTCTTGTCAAAACTACTACTAGCAAGAGTCTTGCCATCTGGGCTGAAGACAACAGACCATACTCTCTGAGAATGCCCAACAAGTGTACTAATTTGTTGTCCTGTTTCTAGATTCCATAGTTTGATGGTTTTGTCCCAACTACTACTGGCAAGAGTTTTTCCGTCAGGACTAAAAGCGACGGAGCTAACTTTATTAGAATGGCCTGTTAAGGAAAGATATTCACTTCCCGTATCCAAATTCCATAATTTAATAGTATTGTCCCAACTAGCAGTAGCAAGGGTTTTACCATCTGGACTAAAAGCAAGGGAATTGACTGAGTCCGAATGTCCCACCAGTGTGCGGATTTCTTTTCCTGTCGCTACATTCCACAATTTAACCGTGCTGGCAAATAAATTACTACTGGCAAGAATTTTTCCATCGGGACTGAAGGCAACGGAATTGACTACGTCACAATGTTCTTTAAGGGTACGAATTTCCTCACCCGTTGCCAAATTCCACAATTTAATAGTGTTGTCCCAACTACCACTTGCAAGAGTCTTGCCGTCAGGACTAAACTTGACAGATTGAACAGAGGCTAAATGTCCTTGAAGGGTACTAACAACATTTCCTGTTGCCACACTCCATAATTTGATCGTTTTGTCAAGACTACCACTGGCAAGAGTCTGTCCATCAGGACTAAAGGCGACAGAATTCACTGCATTAGAATGTCCAACCAGTGTGCGGAGTTCCTCTCCTGTCGCTAAATTCCATAATCTAATCGTTCGATCATCGCTAACACTTGCAACAGTTTTGCCATCCGGACTAATAGCAACAGCCCAAACAGAACTGGAGTGTCCATTTAAGGTGAGGGCCATTCTAAAATTATTGCCCAGTGCAATTTTTTGAAACTGCTCGGCAGGAGAAGACTCGACAATTGCCGCAGGGGAGGCTT
This sequence comes from Rhizonema sp. NSF051, assembly GCA_029379265.1. Classification (GTDB taxonomy): domain Bacteria; phylum Cyanobacteriota; class Cyanobacteriia; order Cyanobacteriales; family Nostocaceae; genus Rhizonema. Next base: position 372 of record JAQYWN010000298.1, on the reverse strand, counting down.
GCCAATACCAAACTCCCCCAACTCCTAACAGTGCGATCGCTGCACTTGTGGCAGCTGTTTTGATTTTGATAAGATACAACGCAGTCCGCATAGGACAGAGAAAACCTGATAAATGTTTATCAAAATTGTTGTTTTAAAGGAAAAAGGTTAAGGGGTAAGTGAAAAACTTAGTTCTTTTTTTCTCATTTATACCCCTTCTCCTATCCGTATTGAGAGTCGTTGTGTATCAACCACAACTGAGAGGAAGCACAATATTCAAAATTCTGTAATCACATCGCTCTCCTTTGCTACTTTCACAAAATCAACCCATTTTACTTTTGTAACAATAAATTTATCTACTTAATAACACCACAGTATTCCGGATGTTACTAC
>JAQYWN010000297.1 GCA_029379265.1 Rhizonema sp. NSF051 | reverse complement strand
TTCTGCTCTTTATATGCATATTCAGGGTTTATCCGGTCAGGTGCAAGATCTGAGTTTACCAAAATCTTGCTTAGTCCTAAGTTTCTTGAAAAACAGGAAGTCTTGAAGTATCCGCTCAATAAATCGGGGCGGACTACCAGTTCGAGAAGGATTTTACGTTATTTGAGATCTGTCACGCTCGCGATTTATACCAATTCCATAAAACTTCGCTACACATCAAATATACTGCAAGGGCGAATAGCCCTGACGCTCGTTCCTCGCTAACGCTAACGCTGCGCGAACGGTGAGGCAGCCCCTACCTCTATCTGTTTTGAAAGTAGGAATAGCGATCGCTCCCTACATCAGAGACTCTCCTCCACAAATCACTGCCTTACCCGTCCAATCGTTGAGATACTGATGTTTACACAAGGTAGCGATCGCTCGAGTCATATGGATTGAGAAGAATTAATCGCGCTTCTGGGCAGTACAAGTTAGCATGGGGTAAGCATTACCTTTCAGCCATAAAATAGCAGGTAGTACTTACATAAACGCGAATTTCTTTGTTAATATTGATGCAAAATATTACTAATAAATTTTACTTATTAAAAAAGCCACTCAGTATTTAACTAAGTGGCAAGATTGCTTGGTAGTTTTAATAGTTCCAACTTAGCTATTCTTTAAGAAATACCCATCGACTAAAGGAGAGATAGAAGATGTTCTTTATGTGGCTTTCAAATCTACCTTGAGTTTTTTAGAGTTATTTCCCTTGATAGAGAGAAAATAAAGAGTGGATTACTATTATTAGTTCATAGGTTATAAAGCGTTCAAGGAAGTAGAACAATGAATATTGTTGCTTGGGTAGTTTTAGGTTTAATTGCAGGTGCGATCGCGAAAGCTATTTATCCCGGTCATCAAGGCGGTGGCATTCTCGCTACAATTATCTTGGGGGTTGTTGGCGCATTTATTGGTGGTAGTCTAGGTGTATTTTTCGCCACAGGTAAACTACTATTAACATCTGCCTCCTTTAGTATTCCTGGTATTCTAGTCGCTGTTCTAGGTGCAATAGTCGCTATTTTCTTGTGGAATCTTATCAATCGTAGTAGTGCAGTATAGTAATTTATATTGCAGTTATCAACTGAATCTTAGGGAATTTGTTAGAAAGAATTATTCTCTTAGATTCACTATAGAAATAGCGTTGCCTTAGTTAGAGGTAGCGCTATTTCTTATAAGAATAGTTAGCTAGAAACCTTTAAGCTTAAATCTCGTGCCGTACTGTCAGACGAGGCATCAGCCCCGGATGGTGCGTCCGCTACGCGAACGGGGAAGTTAAAAGTCGAAAGAGAATCCCCATAGTTGTGCTTCCAAGCCGCCAAGACGTTTGCTATATTACGGTATCCTAACATTTGTGGCTACTGGTATAATTAGATAAAAATTTGAATTTTAATGTCTCTTTCAGCGTGAGCGCAAAAGTTTTCGGTAAAGCTGAAATTATGGTTCAAATCACAACTTGCTTGATGTATAACCCATGTAGTTTGTTAAGTTTTATGAGAATTCTCTGTAAACAGGCGAGGTAAAAACATACCAGTTAATGCGGCAATAAAGCTGAGTAATGCATTAATTGCTTCTTGAGAAAACTTAGATAAAAAATTGGGATGGATTTCTTGTACAGGAAATTCCGAATAAAGTCCAGCAGCAATACTAGTACTGCTTCCAGTAAAGGATGTACTGAGTCCTTGAGGAGACTTGGTGTTTAACCGGATATAGCGGAGCTTGGTTATTCCAGGTTCTTTAGATGGAAGAATCAAAAATTGATCTGCTTGAAGATCCATAATCTGATTTCCCATTCGGACTTTATCTTCTAAAATGGTAGAGATTTGCTGTTCATCGGTAACGTTAGTGGGGTTACGTTTAAATAGGAAAAACTGTACATTCGTTACATCTAAATCACCCCAGATACTGTCTGAAAAATCATTGCTTTGTGGAGAAGATGTTTTAGCTATTTTTGGAAGATTGATGGACAATTTAGTGGGAGACAGGATATTTACAGCAATTTTCAGGTAAATAGACAACGTAGGGGCTTTGGTGGAATTTAAAAAGTCTACTGGAGACAATAGGTAAAGAGCGCGATCGCCCTATCAGTTTCCAAGAGACAGCTTCGCGCTTGCCTTAGGCGGAGAAAATCTTTTATCCGGCAGTTTCCTTGCTTAGCTTGCAGACATTTGGCAGGATATTTACGGATTTATAGGTGCCTAATCGCACGCTTTCTTAGTCCAAGCGATGCCAAAGGCAACGACTTAAGTCGTATCGCAAACTCTTTAACTAATTTTAAGTAAATTCACTCAAACATTATTTCTCTAGGAAGTATTAAAAAGGAGAGGGACATTTACTAAGCTCAGTTTGATCTCAAGACATGTCTTGTAAATCAAGTTTTCAGGCACAGTATTTACCAATACAGTTAACGAGTCAAGTCAAAGCCACTACTATCCATTGATGGGTAAATGATACCTAGATAAATGTCCACAGAACAAAAAGTGATGATTTTTTGGTTTTGCAAGTTTCCACTTTCCACATAATTTACAGCTAAATGGTTGTCAGCAGATAGCCATCTAAGTTCTATCCCAGCTATGATTAACAGGAGATAAGAGCGTGAATGAAACCACGGAAACTAGTGCCAGAATAATTTCGCCTCAACGCCGCAAGTTGATTCATTTTGGAATGATTGCAGGTGCTATGGGTGCTGTTTCGGTAGTGGCTGGAAGTCCTAGCAAAGTACTTGCCCGCCAAACTAGAAATCCAAAAGCAGACATTGAATTAATCAATGGTGCGATCGCTCTAGAGCAGAGAGCCGTGAACACCTATCAGGCAGCAGCGAAAAATAACCTTTTGCCCACCAAAGCATATTTAGATGTTGCATTAGAGTTTGCCTCGGATCATACACATCACCGAGATCTACTGAAAAAGGCAGTCATAGAAGTGTTTCAAGCCAAGCCTGCAGATGTTTCCAATGTAGGTACCTTCCCGATTCCACAAAAGGTTTTGCATGGTAGTGAAGCTGATGTGCTTAGATATGCCTTGACACTGGAAATGCTGGCATCCAAAGCATACTTTAATTACATTCGTGATCAGTTGACGACAACAGAAGCAGTGAACATTGCCGCTAACATCATGCCAGTGGAAAACCAGCACGTAGCTGTTTATCGCACAGTGTTATTAGTCGTACTGAATGATCGAGGGCTTTCAGGTGATACTCAACTGGTTCCATATCCATTCTTTAGCCAGCAACCAACGCCACCTGTACCAGTGGCATAGTTTGGATTGGGTGTAAAGTTGATTGCAGCAGATTCAAGGCAGTTGCCAGTAAATCAATATCCCGTCGTATGTCAGCAAGCCAAGTAAGGAAATAGCCGGATATAAGATTCTATCCGGCAGACGTAAAGCGCAAAGCTCTCGCGCCTTGTCAGCAACCTCCGCTTTATATCATGTTCGGTTGAACACTTGTAAAAAGGTTTGTAGTTGCGCTTTAGCGCTACAAAAGTTTGAGAGCGCTAAAGCGCACGGACAGATTCTTTCGGAGGGAAACACAAAGGACGTACTGTCCTCAACTACGAACCTATCTTTTATTTATAACTCATTTACCAAACATGATATGACAAGAGCGCAACGACAAAGAGAGATCTAATTTGACAGATGGATATTTATTTTTTTCGATCTCCTCAAGAGGTGATCTTCGTGAAATTTAGATAGAACTATTTTCTCACTGACTTTCCATAGTGTTCAGTCAGTTGATCAATATAGGCAGCATACTGATCTGCCAGGTTTTTACTATGCAGAATCAGCATGTTCTCAGAATTTAGAGTAGCATTATGAGAAAAGTTAAAACTGCCTGTGACAACTGCATCATCGCACACCACCACTTTGTTATGCATGAAATCATGTTTGCTTGTGGGGGAGTATGGCTTGGAGTGTTTCCCGACTAGATGACTTGCCACTTCCTGAAAAGTTGAAACGATACCTTCATTTTTTGGTGACTTCTGCCAAAGTTTCACAGTATGATTCATTTGGGTGGCGTCATAGATCCCATTAAAATCCTTGACTTGCTCGCTGCGAATAGCATCATCTAACGCTCCCAGGATAGCATGAGAAGTCACCACCATAGAAGATACCTTGATCCGTCGCCGCGCCGAACTGATCAAACTAGCAATCAGATGATCAATGGTTTTCCCTTCGCCTGGCGAGAACCCATAATCCACAGCAATCTGCCCGACATTCACCGTGCCAGTATCCCCAACCCCTGTTGAGCGAATATTTCCTTTAACCCACAGCTCCTGAAAATCGGTTTCATAGAACAAACATAGTTCGGGAGATTCAACAAGCAAGATGTTATTTTCCTGAAAGCTCCAAGCATCATCAGTGAAATTAGTTGATCCTGTCCAGACAGCGCCATTGCCCGTATGAATGTCTCGCACAATATACTTGTTGTGCATCAGCTTTGAACCCAAAATCCCCTTAACCTGGATATTCTTCGGAGGATTGGCGAGAAAATCTCCAATTGCCGCAGGTGCAGGATCACCACCCACCTCTACGAATTGATCCATATCCATTTCGACAACTGCTGGCTCTTGATCGTTATGAGTCGCCTTTACCGGTCTTCCCTGATAATACACAATTTGTACCGACACTCCGGCGTTTGCACGCTCAATCAGGGCGTTGATCACCGGATCATGAGTTTCTGGCTCTTTTAACCGAAAATCATAGATTGCAATATGCAAGCTGGATTTAGCTGCACTAATGAATTCAGCTAATTGGTTTGCTACCTTAAGTGCTTGTCCGGCTTCACCATCAGTGAGAAATGTGGCATTAATTGCCATATAATTTACCTTTCATTAGAAATTTATGAGGCTATTGTCAAGCCAACTGAAGGCTAACATGAATTCCTAATTTTCCGGAAATCGATTGATAATCACCACGGTTACTTTGGCTGAAGCGATCAAATCGGTTGGGTATCAAGCCGAAATGCTTACAAAAACCCTTCCAATGCTGGTACATCTACCCATTTTGATGTCACATTTGATTTATGGCAGCAATCCATTAACAATTGGGAATAAACTCCTTCTCGCAAGGATGGTACGATCGCCTCACCTTTGTGAATACCTACCAGCCAACTATCCACAACTCTAACAAGTGCAGAAATACGACCATCACCATAATTTCTGGGAAAGATTAACCGATTGGGAATCTCTATTTGCGTCAGTGGTTTACCCGTCTTAGAACCCCAAACATGAAACCCATATATATAGTCTTTTTGATTTTCACTTCCCAAAATCAAAGTCCCGCGATCGCCATAAACTTCCATCCAATGGGTACGAGGTGCATGAATCACGGCACTGATTGAAACTTGGCAAGGTGTTCCATCAATCAACTCCAGCATCACCAAACAAGTGTCATCAGAATCCACTGGTCTTAATTTATCAGTTGCGGGGTCCAACCTTTGAGGAATAGCAGTGCTAAAATGAGCGCTTACCCTACGTACAGGACCAAATAACCAGTAAATATAATCAAAAATGTGGGAACCCAAAGATCCCAATACACCGCCTCCTTGATCTTGGCGCGAATACCAGTTCCAAGGACGCAAAGCATCCGCACGCGAAGAACCTAACCAATCAATTCTAATCAGACGCTTAGAACCAACATAATCATCTGACAACAGTTCGGCAAAGAACTGCCAGCCAGGAACAAAGCGAAATTCAAAGTCTAAAGCTGCACTAACGCCCGCCTTTTTTGCCAACCGATAAAGTTCTTTTGCCTCAGTGGCATTTAATGCTGTTGGTTTTTCCAGTAACAAATGTTTGCCAGATTGCAACACGGCTTTTGCCATTTCATAATGCAAGAATGGCGGTGTGGAAATGCTGACGGCTTCCACTTCTGGTAGTGCCAGAATATCTGCAATTGTGTTGCAGGCGTGAGGAATGTCCTGGGATTTGGCGATCTCTTTGGCTTTATCTAAATCGCGGTTGTAAACAGCAACCACTTGAGTCAAAGGATGAGATTGAAATGCCGGAATATGGACTTTTTGACCAAATCCCGTACCAACAACTGCAACACCAATTACATTCTGATTCATCTGCACTTTTATTCTTTTGTCGATTTCTTGACTTTCTATGCTTAAAACCTCAGTATTTCTCGGTCATAGTTTTCGGGTAGGGGTTCTATTTCCCAAACTATACCTTCACCAGGTTGTAACGCAACATCTACAAAGAGTAATTCTACCGCAGTTGTGGCGACATCTTCGTTATTGGGAAACGGCTGTAAATCTTCCGTCAGGAGTCTGAGTTTAAAACCACCAGGAATCGCGGCTCCCACAGTGGCGTTACGCAACTCAAAGTGCCATGTTGATTCTCCTTCATTTTGTGGTGTAATTGTCAAGTCGTACAGTTGACCTGCAATCATCAGTTGGCGAGACATGGCTATCCGCGATTGTATTTCTTCAACACTCCGCACTCCCGCCCCACTTAATTGTAGACTTAAACTTCCCCAACCGAGCGATCGCGCAAATTGAGAAACACCGCTCTCAACCCACTCAAGAATCGACCATTGTTCTGGGAGTCCCAAGCGTCTTTGATACAAGCTTTGTCTCCAACCTCCATGCTCAATTAAAGCCCCCCACAGTTGAAAAGGAATCTCCAACCGGGGTGTCATGTGGCTCGTTTGCAGACGGGAGATTAAGTTTTGTGCTTGTACTGGTGATAAAGTTGGCAAAGATGGAATAATGCTACGTGTCGTTTCTTCCTGGCAGAATTGTTGCGCTGCCATTAACACACTGATGTCGTTAATCATGTCAGCGTTTTCAACCGAATAAGTGCGATCGCTGCTGTCGTAACTTCCCTGATTCTTGATTTGTGCGTGGGTACAGTAGCCCCAAATTCTGACGTACCCGTCATCCGGTTCTACCTGTACTGCTAAGTAATAATCACCAACAAAACTTGGTATATCTACCCATTCTTGAGCTACACGCATTTCACCCAAATCCATAGCCTCGCTGGGAACTAAGACAAATCGAGTTCCGTCAATAGAGATCGCAGTTCCATTAACGAATTCCCAAAAGCTAGGCAGAGCGGTGATGCTTGGCCAAGGTTTTGCCTGTGGTGCCAAATCTTCTTGTAGCCAAGGCAATACGGCATTGAGGCAAAGTTTATTGAGTGAAGCAGAAGCAAGAGAGGTTGGGTTAGAAAAAGATTCGCTTCGTTGTGGGACGTCCGGTGGTATTGGTAAAATCAGGTCAGTTGGCGAAGCAAAGTTAAATATGGTTGTGTTGTTAGTCATGGCTTATAAGGTGATAATTAGGGAGGTATTGGAGAGGGGGAGAAGTCGAAAAAAGTTAAAAGATAAAATATTTAGGACGTATATCAATAAAAGATAACCAACTTTTCCTCCTGACTCCTTGTTTTTTGAAAACCGCATCCCTGGCGTGGGCGCGGCAGTGGAGTTTACACAGATGGTTTGTAGTAATCTTGCAGCCATTCCTCCATCATCGCACTACAGCTTTTTAATATGTCTGAAGTCATCGAGATATGCAAGGTGTCTTCACTCCATTTAGCCAAAGATCGCAGTAATAATTCCCTCGCTTTTGTCAACCGCCGTGAGACGGTGTACTGTTGAATTTGCTCTTGTTTGGCAATCTGCTGCTGGGTGAGTTTTTTGACGTAGTAAAGTTGCAAAAGCTCTTGTGCTTGCGGTTCTAATAAGGTAATTGCAGCAACTAACACCTTGTTGATTTCAGTTTGGTAAGAAAAATTGGTTTGTAGTTCTTCAGTGGCAATAATTTGGCTCAGTGGAGAATCTTGTTCTTTCCCTGGTAAATTATCCAACCAATCTTTATCATCAGAACTATTTTTCGTGTTGATCGAAGTCAAACTAGGGTAAAGATATGTACGTGCGGCTTTGGCACAACTGAGCAACCAGCTTTCCAGGGTTTGCGTGTTAATTGGCGGTTGGTTTGCGGAGTTGTAAGCAAGAGCGATCGCTTCCCAAGTTTGTTTATCTGGGCGTGAAAGCTGTCGGGTGGAGGTTGCTTGTGTTGGTATATATAGCGACTTGAAACAGTTCCAAGCAGCAACGTAAGCAGTCACTGTCGTGGGGGATAAGCCAGCTGCTTGCAAAGACTCGACTAAACGCTTTTGACTTATTTTTCGCAATAGTCCCCAATCTGTACAAATATCAATTTCGTGATACTGCCGCAAAGTTTCGCGAATGGCACTGCCAAAGATAGCGGTAGCATAGTTTTTAAGGTTGAAACCACTTTTAGGGTCAAAACCTTTGAATATTTTATCAACTTGAGAAATGGCGATCTGAAAATGATCTGATAATTTATACTGGCTCGTGGCAAAGCTGGTATATGTTTTTTGGGCTGCCCAGTAGCAAGGTTCTTGCAAATAAGCGATCAAATGCTCTTTAGCAAGTTTAGCAGAATGAGGATTCTGCATGTTATTATACCAGTAAAGCACCCAAAAGTTTTCGTTCGTTTGCTGTGGGGTTTGCTCGATCAGTTTGTGCATCTGACGGCTGAGCCTAGCATCCTTTGTCCAACCAATACAGCGATCGGCAGCAAATACCAAAAAAGTCGAAAATATTTCCACAATGTTGCTTCGAGAATCCATAAAACTAGCGAACCGACCTATAGAATGAATGTAGGGGTTCAGCGAAGAAGTGCTCCCCCACAACCTTAATACACGAATTTAGAAGCGTATTTCGGCGGTTAGGAGACAGGAGGCAACAAAGTTAAGAATCATTCTTCTTCCCTTTCTCCCTACCCCCTTCTGGTTTAAACACCAAAAATTAGCTCTAATATATCGTTTTGTAATTTTTTTAGATTTTACTTCGAGTCAAACTGCATAACATAAGGAA
>JAQYWN010000296.1 GCA_029379265.1 Rhizonema sp. NSF051 | reverse complement strand
CAGTTATAACGCTTTATCTAAATAAACAATCAAAAATTCTCCACTGGGACATTGAAAATCATTTAGCCAATCTTCTTTAGTCAATCCCTCTATTGAGAGATTATCAAATATTCTGTCTTTAACCTCTACACCGTAATGAATTCCATTCAGTGTAATCGAATCGTTTATTCCCTGACTTTCTAGACGTTTACTAATTATTAATTTTTCCCAAAAGCTGTTTGAATTTTAATAATTCGTCCTTTAACGCGATTTTCTTTTAACCACTGCATCACAGCAGTAGCGCATTCATCACATTGATATAGGTCAAATTTTGCAATAATTTTACCAATTTCCCAAACAATCTCTTCGTCGGATAACTGACTCACTCACGTTCCCCAGTGCTGAAGAAATCTATAAAGTATATGTAAAATCCTTTACCAACATCCCTGGAACCATGCTACCCCCAAGTTGACGATTTTTGTATGTTGCAACTTCAGGAATAAATTCTTGAAAATTGGTCAACTCTAACAAATTTTCTCCCCAGAAGCGATAGAGACTTTCATCAAAACGTAAGTTCTCAATTGGAGAGATTATTTCGCCATTTTCTACCCAAAAACAGGCATAACGGGTCATACCTGTAATTCTACCAGTTGGGCGATTGCTCCAATTCAAGTAATGCAAATTAGAGACATATAATCCTGTATCTAAAGTAGGAAGAATCTGCCCAAATTCTAAATTGCCCGGACTGATTTCCGATGCACGTAAAGACTCCGCTCCATTAGCACCGTTAGTAGTTTTGTGATATTCTTTTGCGGTGCGAGAATTCACAAGAGTATTGACCAAAATACCTTTTTCAATTATTGGTAACTCCAGTGCTGCCATTTCTCCCCATTGATTAAATCGCGGCACCAATCCTCGCAAAAAGTTTTCTTTAAGATTAAACGCAGGAGATAACTGCTTTTCAAGCCGCCATAATGAAGCTAAAGCACTACCTCCTTGTTGTAAATCAGCTTCACCTACACCCCCCCAAGAAAGCATAGTCAATAGAGAATCAACTGCTGCTGGTGCAAAATATGTTCTGTACTGTCCCCGTGGCAATTTTTTCACCGGACGTGAGAGCAATTCTAGTTGGATTTTAGCATCTTCAATTTGACTGGCATAAGTCTCATTATTCCAATCACTTCCAGCCAAAATACCTTTAACTGCTTGTCCAACTGTAGTAAATAAAGAATAATCTAATATAAAAGTATCAGTAGCAAACCAGTGTTTCTGACCGCTTGAATCGCCATAACCTTTAATGACAACTCCGCCTGCATACAAACCTGTAAAATCTAACTCTGCAACTGCTGCCAACACCGTCGATACGACAGATCCGGCTGCTAACAAATTCCCAGAATGTACTTCTCTGCTGGTATTTGTTCCTGATGGTAAAACGAGATACGGATCAACAGGTAATTGAGGCAGTTCTTCACGCAACTCTTGCAAAGCTTCATATGCCACTTGCCAATCTACTTCCCAATTTCCCGTAAAAGGAAACTCCCGATAACTACTGCGCTGATTTTGCATCAAAGTTAGTTGTATCCAGCCATCAGCAACATAACCTGTTTGTCGTACCTTGGCATGATTGAAACGCGTAAATTGACTGCGCTCACTGTTTAGTTTTGCAGTAAATTGTTCACTTTCTTCTTTTTTAATTAGTAGCGTTTCAATCAGTTGGTTAAAACTTTCTTCTAAAGCAGATAATTCTTCTTTTTTCATCAGCTATGTTGGGGCGGGTTTAATACAGATCACATTTGGGTACAGACGATTTTCTGTCAAACCCGCCCGTACAGGTAGGAGCGGGTTTAATACAGATCACATTTGGGTACAGGCAGTCTTCTGTCAAGCCCGCCCGTACAGGAGTGGGAAATTCAATTCAAAATTCAAAACTTGACATTTTTAATTCTTAATTTTTAATTCTTCATTTTCTCTCCTTTTCAACTGCCGCCGCCAAATACTTCAACGTTGGCAAATACGCAAACAGGGGAACCGTGCCCTACCCAAATCATCTGGTTTGGTTCCCCCTTACCACAAAAAGGAGTACCGTACATCTCCCAAGTGGATGAGTTTCCAACTTTGATTAAATTACCCCAAAATTCTGGAGTTGTGGCTCGATAGTTGGGATTGCGGAGGGTTTTGGTCAGCTTACCGTTTTCGATCAATTTGGCATACTCGCAGCCAAACTGAAACTTATAGCGGCGATCATCAATCGACCAAGAACGATTGGAGTCCATATAAACACCATGTTCTATATCCGCGATGATTTCATCAAAGGAGGCGTTTCCCGGCTCTAGATTTAAGTTTGCCATACGGTCAATGGCTGGTCGATTCCAAGAAGAAGCACGGGAGCAGGCAACTCCTGGGACACCTGCTCTGGCTTGACTTTCTAGACTACCTAATCCTCGTAGAAGTATGCCCTCTTTAATTAAATACTCCCTTGTTGCTACAGCACCTGTATCATCAAAGCCGTAGCTAGCAAATTCACTTTTCACTGTAGGGTCGAAAGTAATATTCATCAATGGCGAACCATACACCAATTTACCGAAATCACTCGTTTTGACAAAACTGCCTCCGGCATAGTTACGTTCATCTCCCAAAATTCGGTCTATTTCTAAGGGATGACCGATGCTTTCATGTATTTGCAGTAACATTTGATCTGGGGCAAGTACCAGATTTGTGGTAGTGCTCGGACATTCATCTGCTGTCAAAAGTTCTACTGCTTGTGCGCCAATTCGGCGTAGCTGCTCCCATAATTCTGCTTGTTTGAAAAGTTCCAGTCCACCTTGATAACAGTTGGCTTCCGAGCCATTGTAGCTGCGCTTTTGGACGATCGCTCCATCCTGAGCTGTTGCTTTGTAATCTGTTCTGAGAAACAGAAATTTTTGATACACCTCTGAACCATTACTACTGACAAACCAAGTTTCCATCTCAGACGTTGTGGCACTGGCTATGGTTTGAACGATTTGGTCAGAGACTTTTAGAGTATTGCAGATGCGGACAAGTAAATCGTTGATTTCCTCAAGACTCAAACTATCTAGAGGTTCGAGAAACGGGGAAATATATTCACCGATTACTTTAGGACGCTCACTTGCAGCTTGAAAAGGGTATATCCACCACTCGCTAGCAGCAAGTGCTTGTTTATACGCTTCGTCAGCAGCAATTTGTAAAGACTGGAGTTGCACTTCGTTGGTAGCTGCATAACCTATACAGCCATTGACCATAACTTCCAGCATGGCTCCAGCCGTGGAAGTTTTGCCATTGTTTTGGGGTAAGCCATCACGAACGTAACGAGTCGAGGACGTTTCCTTAACGACTCTGATGCCGATCCAATCAGCCGGAACATCGATGTGAGCGATCGCCTTTGTAAGTTCAGAAAACATTTTTAATTTTTAATTTTTAATTGTTTAGTTGCGGTGCCATCGGGTGCCATCACGGCTATCAATTAAGGTAATACCTGCAAGTTGCAGTTCGTCGCGGATGCGATCGCTTAAAGCAAAATTTTTAGCGAGACGTGCTTCTTGCCTTTGCTGAATTAACGCCTCAATTTCCGTATCACTTAAACTACCCTCACTTGAAGGGCGATCGCTTGAATTACCATCTTCAAAAGGTTCAGCTTCTAAACCCAAAACCCCGGCTAAAGTCACAAGTGTTTGCCACTCTAACAGTAATTCATCTGCTGGTCTCTCGGTTTTTCCCTGATGCACGAGGATATTGCCCTGACGACGCAGTTCCTTAGCTAACTCAAATAGCACTGCTAATCCAGCAGGGAAATTAAAGTCATCGTTCACAGCGTTTTGGAAACGTTCAATATAGGAATTTTTGATTTCCGATTTTAGATTTTGGATCGGGGATGACAATTCCCATCCGAGTTGTTTACCGTATTGGTAACCAAAATTTAAACCTTCTTTAAGAGTATGCCAACCGTTGGTCGCAGAGGCGATGGCTTCATCGGCAAAATCAATCGGTTTGCGGTAGTGTGCTTGGAGGACAAACAACCGGATCGCCATTGAGTCAACTGGTCGATTTAGTAAATCCCGGATCGTCGTAAAGTTGCCCAAAGATTTGGACATCTTCTCCCCATTCACCTTTACCATACCGTTATGTAGCCAGTAACGTGCCAGTGGTTTTCCTGTCACCGCTTCTGACTGAGCAATTTCATTTTCATGGTGCGGGAAAATTAAGTCTTCACCACCAGTGTGGATGTCAATAGTATCACCCAAGCGATCGCGCACCATTGCCGAACACTCAATATGCCACCCCGGACGCCCTTTACCCCAAGATGAGTCCCAAGCTGGTTCTCCTTCTTTAGCTGCCTTCCACAAAGCAAAGTCAAACGGGTCTTTCTTCTTCTGGTATTCTGGATCTTCCACACTCACCCGTTCACTGGCACCAGATCGCATATCTTCTAACTTACGTCCGGAAAGTTTGCCATAAGAGTCAAACTCACGCACTGCGTAGTAAACATCACCATCTGCTGAATAGGCATAGCCTTTCTGTTCCAACTCATGAATTAGCCGTTGAATGCCGTTGATTGTATGAGTCGCACGCGGGTACTCATCTGCTTCTTTAATCGAAAGCCGTGCCATATCCTCAAAATAAGCTTGGATATAGCGCTCTGCTACTGCTTCCATTGAGGAATGTTCTTGCCGCGCTCGATTGAGAATCTTGTCATCAATATCGGTAAAATTTTGGACGAAGCGTACTTTATAGCCGATAAATTGAAGGTATCGACGCACGACATCCCAAACAATGCAGGCTCTGGCATGACCAACATGGCAGTAATCGTATACTGTTACGCCGCAGTAATACATCTTAACCTGACCGGGTTCAACAGTCTCAAAAGGTTCTTGGCGGCGGGTGAGAGTATTGTAAACGTTTAGGGTCATAGCCACGTAATGCTAAAGATACGTAATAATGGGAGACAGCAGGAGGGATGAAATATTCAGCATCCCTATGCTAGTGTTTTCTGTACTCTCTGCGCTACATTTTTAGCTTTTACTTTTTGACAGCAGCGCTATGCAATCAGCCGTGACTTCCGAATCTCAAGCAATGGATGCTCCGAAAAAAGGATTGCCTGTTACAATTATTACAGGTTTTCTCGGGAGCGGTAAGACAACTTTACTCAATCATATCCTGAGCAATCAGCAGGGTCTGAAAACTGCTGTTCTCGTAAATGAATTTGGCGAAATAGGCATCGACAATGAGTTAATTATCGCCACTGAAGATAATGATAATAATATGGTGGAGCTAAGCAACGGTTGTATCTGCTGCACCATCAATAATGACTTGGTAGATGCCGTTTACAAAGTTCTAGAACGCCAAGAAAAAATAGATTATCTAGTTGTGGAAACAACTGGACTCGCAGATCCGCTGCCTGTAGCCATGACATTTCTCAGCCCGGAATTGCGCGATCTAACCCGTCTGGACTCTATTATTACAGTTGTAGACGCTGCAAATTACAGCTTAGATTTATTTAATTCTCAAGCGGCTTACAGTCAGATTTTCTATGGTGATGTGATTGTCTTAAATAAGACGGATTTAGTTTCTGAGGAAGATTTGTCTACTCTAGAAACAAAAATTCAACAAGTCAAAGAAGGCGCACGAATTCTGCGGACAACGCGAAGTCAAGTGCCACTCCCTCTAATTCTGAGCGTTGGTCTGTTTGAGTCAGACAAATATTTTGACGCAGCAAGTGAGCACAGTCATGACCATGACCACCATGATCATGACCATGAACACCACCATGATCATGACCACGACCATGACCACGATCACCATGATCATGACCATGATCACGACCATCACCATCATTCCCACCATTTAGAAAATGATGGCTTCACCTCTATCTCTTTTCAAAGTGATAAGCCTTTTGCGATCAGGAAGTTTCAATATTTCTTAGATAATCAGCTACCTCAAAACGTTTTCCGCGCAAAGGGAATTATGTGGTTTGACGAAAGTCCCAACCGTCATATTTTCCATCTTTGTGGCAAGCGCTTCAGTTTAGATGATGATGAGTGGAAAGGCCAGAAAAAAAATCAGGTTGTGCTGATCGGTCAAAATTTGGATCGTGAGCAATTACTTCAACAACTGGAAAACTGTATCTGTCTTCCTTCTACGACTCGCGGTAAAGGTTTTGGAAAATAGTCATTAGTTATAAGAAGGCTAGTTGAAAACCCTTGCGGATGTGACAAGCACTCGTCTGGCACATCCGTATAAGCCACTAAATCTTTTCATGCTCCTCATATATCAGTAAACCAAAAAGTTTTTCACCATTATTTCATAATTCAACATTGTTACAAATTGGCTTACGCTTCAGTTTGGAATTCTATGTGCAGAACTACTTCATTCGACTGCAATAGTAACCCAAGTTGCTAGTTATGCATTTAGGCGATCGCTTGGGTCAATAAAGCAATAAAATCCCCTCCAGAGAGAAATGTAGGAGGGGAATATGGTTAATGAAATAATTACCATCTATGCTATCATTGACGACTTGTTAAAGGCACTAGGACATCATGAAGACTGCCGCCGTGAAATGAGTGATGCTGAAATTATCACAACGGCAATGATTGCAGCAATATTCTTCAGTGGGAATCATAGCATGGCTTGCAGCTATATGAAAGACCATAAATTCATCCCTTATATGGCGCGAAAAATCACGTTTCAATCGGAGATTACACAACGTTTCAATGCTCATTAACGATTTATTTCATCAAATAGGAATGATACTAAAAGAGACTAGTGATTGTACTGAATATCTGTTAGACTCATTTCCTGTATTAATGTGCGATAATATTCGTATTTTCAATGTGAAATTAATTAAGTCAGAGGAATACAGGGGTTATATTGCATCTAAAAAGCGTTATTTTTATGGGGTAAAAATACAGTTATTAACCACTAGAAGCGGAATCCCAGTAGAATTTGTGTTTTTACCAGGTAGTGCCTCTGATGTACGTGCATTAAACGCTTTACCGTTAAATCTACCGCCTGGTAGCGAAGTATATGGTGATTCAGCATACACTGATTACACTGTCGAAGACGACCTTGAACAAGCCAACCAAATATTCTTGAAAGTAATGCGCAAGAAGAATTCCAAGCGTCAAGATGAACCTTGGAATCAGTATATAAAGCAACATACTAGACATTACATTGAAACAGTTTTTAGTAGTATTACTCGTGTCTTCCCAAAATCAATTCATGCGGTGACGTATGAAAGATTTTTACTGAAACTCGAAGCATTTATTTTTGCATTCACTCTTCAAAAAGCATTTATCACTTGAGTTAAGTTTAACACTTTTAAAGCAATTATATACTTACACTTTCGATTGAGTCGAAGTGGCAATGGCGCAATGCGCCATTGCCACTTCGCCATGTTCGATCGCCTGAAATAGTAGATTTGTATTTGATAACCCGCAACTTGGGTTAGTACATTAAATGGTATAGTATTTCCATCTCTATTAAGGGGAGAAATGAAACTAAAGAGTAAATTTTTAGCGGGTCTTCTTGGTCTTGCAATTGATATAGCATTACAGTCATTAGCAGGAGGAGCCACATTAAATCCTCATAGTTACTGGCTTTATAGCTCAAGTAACAGCTTGCCGATACATGGTGTTTATTTTGTAAGTCAAAACACTGGCGAAGATTTACAAAACCCTAATCCTACAAGTAGTCAAATAATCACAAAAGAAACTTGGTTGAATTTTAGTACTGCAAACGGCGGAGAGTGGATAGAGCTTGGCACCATTTACGGTAACCTGTATAGCTCTTTTTACAGTACTAATGTAACTGCTGGCTTTCGTGGCGGATTTATCGGATTCAATGGTTGTGCTGGTTTAAGTGCTTCTCAATGTTCTAGTTATTCAGCTTTTACAGACGGAACTGCCACAAATAACAATCTGACTGGTGTTCATAGCTTCATTGCACGGAAAAAGACTGACGGTAGCGGTAACTATCAGACATATATTGACGGTAACGCCGTTGCAATGATAGAAGGTTATCATTTTACAGTTGCTAATCCGATCTATGCAGATTTAGGAATTGAAAGTTCAGACAGTACTAACACTTTTACTAATGGGACTGTTGCCTATGACTGGTGGGTGGTTGACCCTAACAACGAAACTAATATTAATGCTGGTTGGTTTCCTTTAGCTAGCTCACAAGTGCAGAAATTTTTACTACACAATAATTACTTGAACGGAGATGTCAGCTATCAATATCCTTATGACAATGGTTCATCTGTTCCCGGTGGTCGAGTCACACAATCGAATCGTCTAACATACACACACCCTTAGTAGATAAGTCGTCTAGGATAAACAATGCGTAAATTTGTTTTCATTGGTATTTTAAGTAGTGCAGCATTAATCTTTATTGGCGGGTTGTTAACTCGTCCTGCTACCAGTGCAGTTACAGTAGCTCTACCACAATTTGACCCTACGAAATTAAATGACACGCCAACAATTTCACTAGTAGATAACAAAACTATTCCTGTATATAGTTTTGCATTGCCCACAGTTGACGCTGTTAAAAAACTTCTTGTAGCAGATGCGGCAGCGCACGTAACGGACACTAAGTTAATAGATTACTCTGCTTATGAAACAGGGACAGGACATAAGATTTTAACAATTTCACCCACACGTCAAGTTTGGTTATTGACTCGTACCTATTCCAGTGCTGAAACTTATGAAAATAACTTTGGCACATATAAGGGTGGAAAAGTTGTCAATGTGATTGATGCTCAAAACGGTAACGTCATTAGTGAAGAAGTGACTTATGACAGAGGTGCATTCCAAGACCACGGGCGATTAAACAAGTCAACTGAAAGTAAATAACTTTTTTTTTGTTTCAATTAGAGAAAGAACAAGTATAAAT
>JAQYWN010000295.1 GCA_029379265.1 Rhizonema sp. NSF051 | reverse complement strand
CAATTAACAAACAACTTAATTGTTAAGTGATTATCCGAACATAATATAACAGCTATTTGCTAAAAGCCGATCGCAACTCAGTTCTAGCTTTTTCCAAGGCTGCCGACAATTGACTCGGATCGCGTCCACCTGCGGAGGCGAGATTTGGTCTGCCGCCACCGCCACCACCGCAAATTTTGGCGATCGCCCCGATAAATTTCCCAGCTTGCAAGCCTTTTTTGTTCACTTCGGGACTGAAGGCTGCCACCAAGCTGACTTTTTCCGCTTCCGGAACCGAACCCAAAACCACAGCACCACCGTTGCCGAGTTTTTGCAGTAAACGTTCGGTGGCTGTTTTTAAGGACTCTGGGTCAACATTTTCTAGCTGGGCGACAAGAATTTTATAATCGCCAATGGATTCGACTGTTTGTAGCAAGCTATCCGATTTAGCGATCGCCAACTGTACCTTAAAGGTTTCTAGTTCTTTCTGAGTGGTTCTAAGTTCATTTTGCAAAATGGTGATGCGATCTGGGAGTTCTTCCGGCTTCACTTTCAAGCGATCGCTTAATTCTTTCACGACTTTATCCCGCACATTCAGGTAGTCTAGAACAGAAGGTCCGGAAACTGCTTCAATTCGCCGCACTCCCGATGCTATCCCCGCTTCCGAAACAATTTTGCAAACTCCAATCTCCGCAGTATTACTGACGTGCGTACCCCCACATAACTCCATTGATACACCCGCGAAATCAATAACACGCACTTCTTCACCGTACTTTTCACCAAACATGGCTGTGGCACCCTTGGCTTTTGCTTCTGCTAAGGGCATGATTTCCACTTTGGCGGAATGTGCCTCGGCGATCCAGGTGTTTACAATTTCTTCGACTTGTTGTAATTCTGCTGGGGTGATCTGACGCGGACAGTTGAAATCAAACCGCAACCTGTCAAACGAGACGAGAGATCCTGCTTGCGATATCGACTCATCAACAATTTTCTTCAATGCCGCTTGCAGGAGGTGAGTTGCGGTGTGGTTTGCTTGGAGGCGACGGCGACAGGCTTGATCGATTTGCGCCATCACAGTGTCGCCGACTCGGAGCGTCCCGCGTTTGATGGTGCCGAAGTGGACAAAGAAGTCTGATTCTTTCTTGACATCGTGAACTGTGACGACGATGCCATCGCCAGATAAATAACCGCGATCGCCTATTTGCCCGCCTGACTCAGCATAAAATGGCGTTTTGTTAAGGACAATTTGCACTTCTGTCCCGGCTTCTGCTTCCTCTTGTGAAACCCCATTGACAAGGAGAACTTCGATTTTGGCAGTCGCTACAGGTTGGGTATAGCCGATGAAATTCGTTGCCTGAATATTTTCTGCCAACTTGTCGAGGGAACCTTGTACAGTTAAATCGATAGTTTCGTGTGCTTCTTGCCCGCGTTTTCGCTGCTTTTCCATTTCCGCCTCGAATCCTGTTTCGTCTACTGAGAGGTTATTCTCAGCCGCAACTTCTTGCGTGAGTTCTAGGGGGAATCCGTAAGTGTCGTAGAGGGTAAAAGCACTTTCACCGTCTATTTGAGTTTTTCCTTGCTGCTGCAACTGAAGGATAATTTCCTCAAGCAGTTTTTCGCCTCGATCTAGAGTCTTGAGGAAATTGGATTCTTCGCGTTGCAGTTCGGCTTTGATTGCTAATTCTCGTTGGCGCACGTTGGGGTAAGCTGCTTCGGAAAGGGCGATCGCAGTTTCGGCAACTTGAGTCGTAAATTCATCAGAAATGCCAATCAATCTCCCATGGCGTACTACCCGTCGAATCAACCTCCGCAACACATAACCCCGTCCGACGTTTGAAGCACGGATTTCATCAGCTACCATGTGGACAACGGCACGAATGTGATCCCCAATAACTTTTAGGGAGACTTTCGTTTTTTCCTCACTAGTGGCGTAATCAACCCCAGCAATTTCTGCTGCTTTTTTAATGATCGGGAAAATTAAATCGGTTTCGTAGTTGTTGGGAACCTGTTGAAGGACTTGCGCCATCCTCTCCAAACCCATACCGGTATCAATGTTCTTAGAAGCTAACGGTGTGAGTGTTCCATCTGCATCCCGATTGTATTGCATGAAGACGAGGTTGTATAACTCGATAAACCGAGTGTCATCTTCTAAATCAATGTCGTCGTCACCGCGTTCTGGGTGAAAATCGTAGTATATTTCAGAAGATGGACCACAAGGTCCTGTAGCCCCAGATGCCCAAAAATTATCTTCTCCCATCCGCTTGATGCGTGCTTCTGGGACATTAATTTTGTCACGCCAGATGGCAAAGGCTTCATCGTCTTCCAAAAAGACGCTGACGACAAGACGTTCTTTGGGTAAACCAAAGACGGTGGTACATATTTCCCAACCCCAGGCGATCGCTTGTTCTCTAAAATAATCACCAAAACTGAAGTTACCCAGCATTTCAAAGAACGTATGATGCCGTTGGGTACGTCCGACGTTTTCGATATCGTTAGTGCGGATGCATTTTTGGGAAGTTGTCGCCCGATTGAATTCCGGTGTACGCTGTCCCAGGAATATCGGTTTGAATGGCAGCATCCCCGCGATCGTCAGCAGTACAGTTGGATCTTCTGGTACGAGAGAGGCACTTGGGAGAATTTCGTGTCCCCGTTGGGCATAGAAGTCGAGGAATAAAGTGCGAATTTCGCTACCACTGAGGTACTGGGGATTTACAGACATAAAGTTTTACAAAAGTAGTGTCAATATACTTTTCAGTTCATCCCATAAGATTTCCATTATAGGATTTTGGATCATGTGTCCGTTGTCAGTTGCTTGACAATAGACGGCAACGGGTTAGTTATTGTCAAAGGCGGAACTGAAACCAAGCATTAAAACATAGTACATAGCTTATCTTGATGCCACAAACCCGCACATGTCTACACCCGTCGCCCTCTATGACAAAGTATGACGCAGAAAAGGGCTATTCTGCCACTGGCATGTACACCGCTTGCTCAAAGGCATTTTGTCAGATGAGCAATGTCGTATAAACTTAGTCTTAATAAGGGTGCTGTTAGGCAATAAGTGTTCAACCGTCAGCTTTTCAGCCGACTGACTGATGAGAGATCGAGTTTGGTGAGCTATATTGACTAAACTATTTTCACAGTTGATAGAGGAATCAGTCTGTTGCCGAAGTTGAGTATTGTCCACTCTAAACTTTGATAGTTATACGCTGATGAAGTTGCAGAACAAGCACCTAACCCGAGGATGATGAACAAACATCCTAGAAATGATTAGAATAAAGGTTGGAAAAATAATTCAGAATTAACCCACTGAGGTAGTTTATGGCAATAAAATTGAATGTCCCTAACATAGCTTGTGAGGATTGCGCAACAAAAATCTCTGATCAGATTCATGTCATGGAACCTGATGCTAAGGTGGATGTGGATGTTAAAGCAAAAACTGTGACAGTAGAATCAGGCGCTTCTGAAGAATCAATTAAACAAGCAATTGTTGCTGCTGGTTACCATATTGAGGGTTACCAATAAGTAAGCATTTAGTTAAGCTATTAGACATTTGATTACACACTCTCGTTGTGATTGTTCTCTCTTGTCATAAAAGACTCTCGCTTCGCCCCAATTCAGAATTCAAAATTAATTATGAAGCTTGTATTTTGAATTTTGAATCAGGCGAAGAGGCTGACTTTGTTAATGCCCAACAGTGCAAGATAGATTGATGTGCATTCTTCTACTCGGCATACATAGGTTATTTAGGTGCAGTATGTCTATCCGAGGTTAACAATTTACTGCATTGCTGATGTTTGAAATGTTAGGTGTTTACATCAATTACTGTTGAAAAATTGTACAAAAGTAACTGTAATAAGCTAAAACACGTATTTGTTGCGGAATCAATCGTTTTGGCTGTTAACTGTTGACATGTAATTTTGGGTGGAGCAGCTTATTCCGGCAAAACTTACGTACAGGGTATGAAAGAAACCAGGTTCTCAAATAGAAATTCATTCGTAGTGAAGTTTCTGAAAAGAACCTGGTTTCTGTGTCATCATAATTATTTTTCATGCCAACGCACTTTTCCGTATCAATGGTGGAAAGCAGGGTTACTACATCCCAAATATATTGGACAAACAATATTACTATTGCGGTACTCAGTGGGAGGATGTGAAAACAAAGCTGAAGGAATTGGAGATTGGTAGAAACGACCCAATTTAGGATAAAGGTTAGAGTTAGATATTATTGTGAGAGCGATCGCTCGCATCATGATTCACGAAAGTAGGTGGGCATTGATAAAAATCGCTTATCAACAGGTAGTAACTGAATTTCTGACAATTAGCCGTCTGGGAAGATAAATATCTTCAACAACTATAAAGTTGCATAGTAATCTACTGAATCATCCCGGATTTATTGTAAAGTCCCACGCTCTCTGTATATATACGTATTGATTGAGTCACATATAAAATAATCAGAGCTTTCTATCGTATACCTTTCTCCAGAGTGGAATATGGACATCTGGTGCAAACATATTTGTATGTGATGCATTAAAGAGAAGTTGGACATTTTCTCGGAAAAATTGTTTTTCAAAAATTAATAAATTCTAAAAAAAAGATGGAAAAATATTTAGAGGACTATAGGTGAGAAATATCTCATGTGTGTAGAGGAAAATACTTATTTGTTCATGCTCATCGAGCGATGTTGCACACTGACGATAAAATGTTTCGCAACTATTGAGAAATCTCTACTTTAGGGAACAATAAGTTCTGATTACAAATATTTTTTGAGATCGTATTGATCTAAGCTGAAGATTATACCGGGACTGGATTTCGCTGGTTTTATCTCCAAAGTCATGTCAACCATTAATCATGCTCGGAGTCTTATACACGTGAATCATGGAAATTACAGTCATTCTTTTCTCTTTAGAAATATTATTCAGTATTTCTACTGTTTGAAATAATGGATATGAGAGAGACATTGGGGATCAGAAACTCGAAATACATGTGACAGCATTATGGGGTGAAAGCATTTGTAAATTTTTTGTGTTTTTAGCATGAAGAAAATAAAATCTACTGGAATACGCCTTGTGAAAAATATGGGCAAGCTAAGTATTAATACTTAGTAAAAAATACGTTAAATAATTTCTCTTACTCCCCTTAAAAAGGGGAAATATTTCTGTTTCCGGATCAAGAGCCTTGATGGTAGTGCCTTGAGCAATTCTAATCTAATTTACACCAACTTCATATAGAACTGATATAAGTAGGTAAGTGAAATAAATAAAACTTCGGATTCTGACTGTTGTTTTGTATTTTGCTATATATTCTACATAGAATGCAGTTCCTCCGCAAATCTATTTAGTAGTCCGTACCTATAGAATTTACCGAAGAACAAATCCCTCGGTATCCGAAATTGCTGGAGATCTGGGTGTATACGTATGACAGAAGAATCGTGGTTGAAAGCTTTATGTTTTCAACATGAGTAAGACTCCATAGGATTTTTTGTTTTTGAAACTCCCGACTGTTATACATAGAGTCATTCGTCAGAAAGACTCCTTCTTATTAGAGTTATGTTCTTAAATTTGAAAGAGGGCAAAAAGCAAAGCAATGAATATTTCAATTCTGATCTTTGGAAGTGATACCTTTCTGGCCACATTTCCAGATCAGATCCTTAAAGCAAACACTTTTGGCGTAGAAGCGATCGCCAATTTATATCAAGCTGTATCTCGGATTCAGGGAAATCCACCTGATATCATAGTTGTACAAGCCAGCTTTGATGGTAGCACGGAACTGTGTTCTTGGTTGAAAGAACAGACAAAGCTATCTTGGATGTACTGTATTCTCTTAGAAGATCGTACCCATCTGCTAGCTGATAGAAGTCAGTATGGTATGGAATGGGAATTAGAGATGACTTCTGTCGCATTACGCCAAGGAGCCGATGCTTATATTTGGTGTATAGAAAAGCAAAATTTGACTTCTCAACAGGGTTGGCATCGCTTGCTGTTAGCTCAATTAACAGTAGGCGTGCGGAAAGCGCAAAAATACCGTGATCTGATTAGGACGAATGATTTATTGTCATCGCTTGCTTTGGCTGATTCGTTGACAGAATTAAGAAATCGCCGTGCGTTGGAGTCGGATTTACCAAGGCAAATTGCAAAAGCCCGTGCGAATGAAACTCCGTTAAGTTTGATTATTATGGATGTGGACTATTTTAAAACAGTTAATGATACTCACGGGCATTTAGTTGGCGATCGCCTTTTGCAGTTGCTGTGTACTCGCTTGAAGCATAACCTGCGGTTTCAAGATACTCCTTTCCGTTACGGTGGCGAGGAATTCGTCATTATTCTCAGTAAAACGACTAGTGACGAAGCTTTTGTTGTCGCGCGTCGTCTCAATCGCATTGTCAGTGAACAACCATTCGCGATTAACAATAAACTAGCTATTAACATTACGATTAGTCTGGGGACTGACTGTTTGCGTACCGAAGATGACGACAAAGGAGTCAGCTTAATGCATCGTGCTGATCGATACTTGTTACAAGCTAAATCTTCTGGGCGTAACTGTGTCATGGGTAGCGACGCTCATTTATGCCATGTCTCACAGCTTCAGGCTGTTTCTTCGTAAAGTGAAAAGTGAGAAATAAAGTTATCTCCTAAGACTTAATTCTTAAGTCGTAACTTTTAAATCCTCAATCGCATTTTGACAATCCATTACCGAAGCGCGTTGTCGCATCACATTCACTAAAGCTTGGTATGCCAACCAATTTTCTTGCAAAAGGTTTTTGGCTTGGAGGCTATAAAAGCGCTGTTTCTGTTCATAAGCTGAACTGGAAAAGCCCAAACTTCTCAAGACTCCTACAAGCTTACTCTTATCATCAGCACCACCTTCAGCATTATCAAACACCAAAGTTTCAGCAACAGTACCAGCCATCCAAATAGTACAGTAGCGATCTAACTTTTGGACGCCAATTCTCCCTAAATTCAGTTCGGATGCTAATTCGCCATCATCAAAGCTGACGCCGCCTTGCCCTGGTTGCTTTTGTTTCAAGGCTTCCCAAGCACTTAGAGTATAGCCTGTGATGGGAATTCCTAAGAGGTAAGCGACGAGAAAATGTCCAGCTTCGTGGTGGAGGATGCGTTCCCGATATTCGCGTGAAAAACCAGCTATCGAGTCTAAAACTAGATTCCCTCCCTTGCCTTGTAAGCTCAAATTATCTAAAGTCGCAATTCCCAAAATGGTAACCGTGGCAATTGCAGGGACTGCAGGCGATATATTAAAGAATGGTCCTAACAGAACTGATAGAGTTATCAGAAAGATGGATATTGCTGTTAAGTTCAGGGCGACTTGGTTCATTATGAGTTTCTTAAATGCAGCTTAATCTTTCTTAATTTTGACACTTTCCAGTATCGCTGCGCCGAATTTACAGCAATTTTCAGGTAAATAAACCACAGTAGGGGCGAACGGCTGTTCGCCCTGATTGAACGGCTGTTCGCCCTTATTTTTTCCATAGTTGAGAAAAATAATCAACAGAGAATTCAGAATACATTATTTCAGAAAATCAGTCCACCGTTGATGATTTATAACTAGTGAGAGCGCTAGGGCTTAAGCCCTACTTCCAAATCGGTTTACCGATGCAATTTCTTCTCCTCCTCTGTCTAAAGCTCCAACCTCACTCACAAAAACAAATATATGCAAGATAAACAAAGCACATCTGCAAACGAGGAATCAGCCATCCAGGCGATCGAACAAATAACCATACAGCAAGTTCAACAACACTATCAAGCAGGCGAAAAACCTGCCAGACGAGATGCTCATGCCAAACATCATGGTTGTGTCAAGGGTGAATTTATCGTTGAAAGCAATTTACCAGAAAACATGCGATTTGGCATTTTCCAAGAACCTGGAAAGAAATTTACTGCTTGTATTCGGTACTCCAATGGTTCAGGAAATCACGATCAGCCCGATACCAAAGGCGATCCACGTGGCATGGCAATCAAACTCTTTGGTGTGGAAGGAGAAAAGCTGCTACCAGACGAAAAGAAAACTCAAGACTTGATCGTAGTTAACTATCCGGTATTCCCCATTCGGAATCTCCGAGACTATATTGACTTTTTCGTTGCTATCAGAGACGCAAAAGGTGGCTTCCCATTGAAGTTTTTTATTCCAAGTTACAATCCGTTTCAATGGCGCTTGCGTGAGTTCATCATCAGTTTGAAAACCATTCAGCAAAAAATTGTCAGTCCACTGGAAATTCAATACTGGAGTATGACACCATATAAACTCGGTAATGAAGTCATAAAATTTTCTGCCAAACCATCTGTTAATATAAACTCGCCAAGAATTGCCACTAATCCAAATTATCTGCGTGAAGCGATGGTAGAATATTTAAGCAGTAAAGAAGTGAGTTTTGATTTTCTGGTTCAGTTCCAAACAGATGCCGAGAAAATGCCGATTGAAGATGCCAGAATCGAATGGACATCTCCCTTTCACAAAGTCGCTACAATCAAAATTCCGCCGCAGACATTCGATTCACCGGAACAAATGGAATTTTGTGAAAATTTGTCATACACCCCTTGGCATTCCCTACCTGAGCATGAACCACTTGGGGCAGTTAACCGCGCTCGTAAGCCAATATATCAAGCCATTTCCAAGCTGCGTCATGAGTTAAACGGTGTATCAAAACTGGAACCTACTGAGGAAGAATTTTCTGCAATGTTTGGGCATTTGAAGAAGTAGGCTTTAGGAGTGATGAGTTATGAGTGCTGAGTAATACCAAGCGCGAAACCAAGGGACTTACGTTGTGTTGGGAATATGCGTTTTTCTTCCATGACTGAATGTTCTGCTTCTTACCGTTTGCAATTAATTTGACTTTTACTTGGCAACAGTCCCAACATCGATTCTAGATTTTCTTGTTGGTAGGTAGAAGGCATCAAAG
>JAQYWN010000294.1 GCA_029379265.1 Rhizonema sp. NSF051 | reverse complement strand
TAGTACATTTGAACTGTTATGGTAGCGTTCGCTGACTTTTAGTCTAAACTCCAGTTATGAGTTATACCAGAGTCACTTTCATCACAACATAATTAAAATTTCGCTCACTTCCATTAGTAACAGAACCAGTCCTATCTTCAAAGCCAAATGTGAAGGTGTTGCCGCTCCTTAGGAACGTGGACATGACTCAATCCATCTTGATAAGCTGTAGTGAAAGCAAAGAATGCTTGAGCGTAACCTTTCTCAAAATCATCTTTGCTGGCATTTTGAATAATATATGGAGAGAGGATAGTTCTACCTGATAAATTGATATTGAAATTCAACGTGTTGAGATTATTATTGACCCTGAACTCAGCTACGCTCTTGCCTATGGCTGCTTTAGCATAATCTGGGATCTGGTTGGAACTCAAGGATTTATCGATGATTGGATAAACCACAGTTCCGTTGCGATCGCCAACCTGATAAAAGCTAACAGTATGAGAATGGAACTGACTCAGCTTGTGGGCGATGCGATCATGGTTTCGCATCCATAAAGTTTGCTCGGCAGTCAGACTATCGTTCTCGCTCACACGTTCATCACCACCTACAAACCCGACTCCTTCTTTTTCTGCGCCTGAAAATATTGGAGCAGGTTGGCGAGTAGGGGCGAACGGCCGTTCGCCCGGCCGTTCGCCCCTACTGAAGATGTCTATTCCAATCAGAGGGTTGCCTTCTGCGTCGAAAGCGACACCGGTGGGTAACTGGATTCCATCTTCAAACCTAATCGGCGCAAGACGAATAAATGGGGTATTAGCTGCTCCCAAAGAGGGCTTGTTTAAGTTATTCTGAGTGCCGTTGTTTGTACGGAGGGAAACTCCTTTGTCTCCTAAAAATAATGTACCGTCAGTATACGGAACTCTTTCTACTTCTAATATTGACACTTTTGCTTTAGCTCCATCTTATATAAGTATAATAAATTACCTTTTTTTGAAGCGAAAACATTCATTGTAAAGTAAGTGTGTGTTTTTATACAAAGATTTTAAAGCTTTAAAAATTTAGTACAATTGAACTATGAATATTCTTTGGTTTCGACGGGATTTACGTATAGCTGATAATGAAAGCGTCGCGGGGGCAACTGCCCAAAATGCTCTCGTATTGCCTTGCTTCATTATCGATCCTTGGTTTTATGAATGGGCTGATGTGGGTAAGGCGCGAGTCAGGTTTTTGTTTGAGTC
Organism: Rhizonema sp. NSF051; assembly: GCA_029379265.1. GTDB lineage: Bacteria > Cyanobacteriota > Cyanobacteriia > Cyanobacteriales > Nostocaceae > Rhizonema. The sequence goes on along the minus strand of JAQYWN010000294.1, from coordinate 7,694 downwards.
TTTAGAAAATCTAAATCGTAACTTACGTTCGGTAGGTAGTCGCCTGTATTTGTTTGAGGGGAACTCTTCAAATATTTTGCCAGAAGTGACTCGACAGTTAATGGAGCAGGGACACAAACCTCAACTTTACTTCAACCGCGATGTGCAAGTTGAGTATGGGATCGAACGCGATCGCACTATCGTCACTTTCTACCAACAACTTAACCTTGACTACCACATCGGTTTAAACAACTTTTTACAAACCGATGACTGCGATCGCGATCAGTGGTTTAACGAATACTATACCTACGTTAGACAAACGCCTCACCCAACTCCTACACGTATTAACACCCCACAAACAACTTTTAATCTGCCCCAACTCACCTTTACCGAACTCAAACAAAAATACAGTGCATTTTACGAAACGGGACGGGTGTACTTTAAGGCTGGTGAAACGCAAGCGCAAGCAACTTTAAACTCGTTTCTGACTAAAAGATTTTACGGATATCATTGGAGACTCTCAAAGCCGTGGTTAGCACAACAGAAGGCAACGTCTCATCTTTCGCCGCATCTAACTTTCGGGACGATTTCGGTGAGAAATGTCTATCAAAGGACTAAGGCACGGGTAGCAGAACTGACTAACGATCCCAAAGCTGAATTTTCCTTGAAAGCATTTCGCGATCGCCTGCGATGGCACGATAGTTTTACCCAACGGTTGTACTTTCATCCCGAAATTGCACATACTAACCGTTACCCTGAGTTTGATGAATATTACCGAGCGGATGAACTCACTCAACAGCAGCAGGAGTTATTTTACGCTTGGCAAGAGGGTGTTACTGGTTTCCCGATGGTTGATGCCAGTATGCGCCAGCTAAAAAAGATGGGTTGGATGAACTTCCGCATGCGAGCAATGTGCGCGACTTTTTTAACAATTAATTGTGGTATCTCCTGGCATCATGGAGCTAGGCACTATATGAACTGTTTGATAGATGGGGATTTAGCGATTGATAACTGGCAGTGGCAAATGCAAGCAGGAATTACCAATCCCCTCAGTGACACTTTTCGCATCTACAATCCCAATAAGAATATTGAGGAAAAAGACTCAGACTTACGCTTTATCTATCACTGGATACCAGAGTTACTCGGATACGGCTTACCTGAGATTCTTCAGGGCAAGTACATCGAGCATGGTTCGTATGTACCACCAATTTTAGATTGGTCAAAGACTCGCTTGGTGAATGGTAAAATTATCTCCGACATCCGCAAGCGCGTTAGAGAACGGTTGATAGTTGAAGGTGGTGAGGAGTATGAGAATGCCATTGCTACCAAAACAGCTGTAGCCAAACACCTTGAGTCTAAGGATAAACAGTATCAGCAATTTAAAGATAAGGAGGCTATACTATAGTCGGCGATCATCTAAACGGATTTGAACTTATATATTGACAAAACATAATAAGTATGCCATATAATGGCGAAAAATGTGGCTGCATAAGTCAACATTGTGTATCCCTACTAGTAATTGTGCAGTCAAGTTTTCTTTACTGACTTTGTTAGGAGATCGTCCGCAATGTCTCAAGATATTATGCAGCCTGAGCTACTTCAACGAAGTGCAAATACCGCTAAATTCTTTGCTTTATTAGTAGGGATTAATTGCTACTTACCAAACAGATACCCTGATCGAGCTTTCTACAAGAGCCTTGCTGGATGCGTGCGTGACATATGCCTGGAATCTTTCCTGAAAAACACACTGCAAGTACCCTCTGCACAGATTCTGAAACTAACGGCTTCTAACACTGATAGCGCAAACTTGTCACAAGAGTCACCAGAGTGTCTGCCAACTTACGGGAATATTGTAGCCAAATTTCAGTACCTGACGACGCTTTCTAACGCTACTACTCAGAATTCCTTATTGCCTGCAACTCAAGCTTTCTTAATTTTTAATTCTGCTACACGGTACTAGCTTTAAAACCTTTTCCCAAATACCATGAATAACAACACCCGTATCAAAACCATTTTGATTCTGGCAGCAAATCCGACAAGTACCTCAAGGCTACGACTGGATGAAGAAGTACGGGAAATTGATGAAGGATTGCGACGTGCCAATAAACGCGAGGAATTTAAGTTAGAGCAAAAATGGGCAGTACGTTCGCGTGACTTCTACCGAGCCATGTTAGATTATCAGCCGCAAATCGTTCACTTTTGCGGACATGGTGCTGGGCAAGATGGTATTGTTTTAGATGATGAGATGGGACAGCCAGCATTAATCTCCGCAGATGCACTGGGGAGTATGTTCAAGCTGTTTGCTACTAAAGGAGTTGAATGTGTCCTTTTGAACGCCTGTTACTCACTCGTCCAAGCAGAAGCAATTAGCCAACACGTAAACTATGTGATTGGCATGACTCAAGTAGTAGGTGATAAAGCAGCTGTTGCTTTTGCGGTAGCGTTTTATGATGCGATCGCAGCTGGGCAAGAAGTAGAATTTGCCTATGAGCTTGGCTGCACTCAAATAATCAGTTTTTTGGAACAGCAAACTCCAGTACTGAGAAAAAAACAGTTAATTATCCCCACAGTACCCCAAACAGAAGTCATTCCTCCCAACCCCTATAAAGGATTGTCTGCATTTGGGGAAGAAGATGCAGCATTCTTTTTTGGACGTGATACATTTGTAAATAGTTTAGTGCAAGCAACTCACTCTCAGCCGTTGGTAGCAGTCATTGGTCCAAGTGGGAGTGGTAAATCTTCAGTAGTGTTTGCGGGACTGATTCCACAGTTGCGAAGTGAAGGAAATTGGCTGATTGAATCTTTTCGTCCTGGTAGTCAACCATTTTATCAGCTTGCTTCAGCATTGGTGCCTCAATTAGTACCGAAAGTTGATGAAATTCAACAATTGCGATCAGCGGCTGAACTAGCAACAAATATACGCCAGGGTGTTGTTACCTTACCGCAGGTAGTGTCTCGTGTTAGAGAACATAACTCAGATAAACGTCTTCTATTGTTTGCAGATCAATTTGAGGAACTCTACACCCTTTGCCAGAAGGAAGAACAAGAACGCTTTACTGATATGTTGCTCCAAGCTATCCATCAGAAAAGTTTAACACTGGTTTTTACTTTACGCGCTGACTTCTACGGCTATGTTCTCTCCTACCGTCCATTTCGTGATGCATTGCAAGAGTATACACCCCAGCTCGTGAGTTCCATGAGTCGGGAGGAACTTATTGCGGCGATCGCTCTACCTGCCCAAAAGCTGGAAGTGCAACTTCAGGCACAACTACAAGAGCGAATTTTGGATCATGTGGGACTTGAACCGGGTAATTTACCACTGTTAGAATTTGCACTTACCCGATTATGGTCAAAACAGCAACACCGGACTTTAACTCACCAAGCATATAATGAGATTGGCGGTGTGAAAAAGGCATTAGCCAATCATGCCGAGCAGGTTTATAGTCAACTAAGTGTAACAGAGCAAAACCAGGCACAGCGAATTTTTGTACAATTAGTGCGTCCGGGGGAAGGAACGGAAGATACTCGACGGCTGGCTACCCGCAAAGAAGTTGGGGAAGAGAATTGGGGATTGGTAAGTTATTTAGCAGGATATCAAGCTCGTTTAGTTGTTACGGGACACGATGACAACTCCGGAGAAGATACAATAGAAGTTGTCCATGAAGCACTGATTCGGGAATGGATAACTTTGCGCGAGTGGATGAATGCTAATCGTCAGTTTCGCGTTTGGCAGGAACGGTTAAAAGTAGCAATGCTGGAGTGGAAAAATGACAACCATGACTATGGGGCATTGTTGCGAGGTGTGCCTTTAACTGTAGCAGAAGATTGGTTGCACAAACGTTCAGATGAAATGACGCAGGAGGAGCAAGACTTTATTCAGGCAAGCGCAAGTCAAAGGAATAGGGAAAAACTGGAACGTGATCGCAGAAGGCAGCTGACAATTATCATACTAAGTAGCTTCTCTGCGGTGACTCTAATTTTAGCATGCGTCGCTGGCGTAAAGTCGAGGAGTGCTGCAATTAGTGAAATTACTTCTCTTACTACTACTTCAGATGCATTGCTAAGCTTAAATGATGCAAAAGCCCTGACAGCAAGTTTAAAAGCTGTTGTTAAACTGCAACAGACACCTTGGGTTGATGCTAATACCGACACACAGGTAAAACTGACATTACTGGATACAGTTGACAATCTAGCAGCCCCAAACACTTTAGGAGGACACACACAAAGTGTGACGAGTGTCAGCTTCAGCCCGGATGGCAAGATGCTGGCAACGGCAAGTGCTGACAAGAGGGTGATACTGTGGTATGCCACCACAGGTGAAAAAATTAAAACCCTCTCTGGGCATACAAGCACGATTAATAGTGTCAGTTTTAGCCCAGATGGTAAAATGCTGGCTTCTGCTAGTAATGACAACACAGTGATATTGTGGAATACCGCTACAGGTGAAAAAATTAAAACCCTGTATGGGCATAAGGAGACGGTTAATAGTGTCAGTTTTAGCCCAGATGGCAAAATGCTGGCTTCTGCTAGTAATGACAACACAGTGATATTGTGGAATACCGCTACAGGTGAAAAAATTAAAACCCTGTATGGGCATAAGGAGACGGTTAATAGTGTCAGTTTTAGCCCAGATGGCAAAATGCTGGCTTCTGCTAGTAATGACAACACAGTGATATTGTGGAATACCGCTACAGGTGAAAAAATTAAAACCCTGTATGGGCATAAGGAGACGGTTAATAGTGTCAGTTTTAGCCCAGATGGCAAAATGCTGGCTTCTGCTAGTAATGACAACACAGTGATATTGTGGAATACCGCTACAGGTGAAAAAATTAAAACCCTGTATGGGCATAAGGAGACGGTTAATAGTGTCAGTTTTAGCCCAGATGGCAAAATGCTGGCTTCTGCTAGTAATGACAACACAGTGATATTGTGGAATACCGCTACAGGTGAAAAAATTAAAACTCTTACTAGCCATACAAAAGCGGTTAATAGTGTCAGCTTCAGCGCGGATGGCAAAATGCTGGCTTCTGCTAGTGATGACAAGACGGTGATACTGTGGGATACCACCACAGGTAAAGAAACTAAAACCCTGACTGGGCATAAAGACGCGGTTAGAAACGTCAGCTTCAGTCCAAATGGCAAAATGCTGGCTTCCGCAAGTTATGACAAGACGGTGATACTGTGGGATACCACCACAGGTAAAGAAACTAAAACCCTGACTGGGCATACAGGTAGGGTTAGAGGCGTCAGTTTCAGTTCGGATGGCAAAATACTGGCTTCTGGTAGTGATGACAAGATGGTAATGCTGTGGAATACCGTTACAGGTGAAAAATTTAAAACCCTCTCTGGGCATACAGGCACGATTAATAGTGTCAGCTTCAGCCCGGATGGCAAAATGCTGGCTTCTGGTAGTGATGACAAGACGGTGATACTGTGGGATACTGCCACAGGTAAAGAAATTAGAATTCTGACTGGGCCAAACGCAGTTAATGGCGTCAGCTTTAGCCCGGATGGCAAAATGCTGGCTTCTGCTAGTAATGACAACACAGTGATACTGTGGGATACCGCCACAGGTAAAAAAATTAAAATTCTGACTGGGCATACAGATAGAGTTTGGAGCGTCAGCTTCAGCCCAGATGGCAAGATGCTGGCTTCTGTTAGTAGTGACAGCAGGGTGATACTGTGGGATACCACCACATATCAACTAATCAAAACCCTTATTGGACACAAATATTCAGTTTATGGCGTCAGTTTTAGCCCGGTGGATAGTAAAATACTAGCCTCTGCTGGTGCGGATAATACGGTGAGACTGTGGAAATGGGATGTTGATAATTTACTGAGAGAAGGGTGTGCGTTCATCCTGGAATATTTCAAAAATAACCCCACTGATGCTGATGCTAAAATTAGCAAGATGTGCAATGAGCGTGTACCAAATCAGTATAACACTGGCTTTTCGGTATCCCTTGATACTTACAACATAAAATTAAAAATATCCAAATCATCCAAAACCCCAATGAGGCAGGAGAAGAATCTTAGATCGAATGGGGGTTTTACATCAATTCAAATGTACTTTTAATTCGTTTAATGTATTCTCAATTTTCCAATGCTGGTAGTATTCTTCAGCTATAATTAATGCTGGGAAGGCAGCAATATCTATTAAATCAGTAATTAAACAATAAACTTTTTCAGTCTCTTCTGATTCAATCACATATTCAATGACACGAATTGGAATTCGTGTAGCACCTGGGATTGTCGTTGGCAGACTTCAGCACGATGGAGTTTTACCGTCTAGTCATTGCAATGAGCTCAAGCAACGATTTGAGTGGGCGTTTGAGACGCATAAAAGCTCATTAAGTAAGTGAGTGGAAATAAATCTAACTATGTTACAAAACGTAAATACATTCCAAAACCTTACTAATGAAAGCCACGTCTCTACAGCTGCTACTCAGCAACGCCCAAACAATGAGTTAATTAAATTTATACCTCATTTATCTGTCCTGGTAGAGAAACTCTCTCAAGCCCTCTAGAGCCGATATTGTTAAGCTCTTGAACTAAGGCTTCAATTATAGCTGTTGTCCCTCCTGTTATAGCTTGAGTTATTCTAGAAAATACATTCACCAACTTTGCTAAAGTGTCAAAGAAACTACCGAAACTATTTAATTTATCAATGACTGTTTGTAAATGTTTTGTTGTCTCGGTTAAAGCTTCTCCGGCATCCTTGATATCGGTAAGTACTTCATTAATAGCTGAATTTGCTGCCCGATTGGCAAGACTTAGAAGTCTTAATTCCAAGTCAAAAAATTCTGCATTTTGCTCTCTATTGATTTGATTTTTTCTAAGCAATTCTCCTCTATGCTCTGTGGAAACTCCTACAACATCAAGTAAGTTTGTTACCAAATTCATTAAGTCTGTTTTTGTCAAAGATGTGTCAGCCATTTGTCAAACTCCTTTGTATTGATAAAATAAATTTATTTACTGTCTTTTGTTACCGAATTAACAGTGTTTAAATATTTTGCTAAAATAACTTTTGCTTTGCTTAACTGTTGCTGAGTTATATTCAACTTAGAAGAAACATTACTTTTTTCTAATTTACTCTCTCTTCCTACTAAAACACTTTTGCATAATTCATTCTCTTCGGATGAACTAATAGCATCTTTACCTGTACCTTCAAACTCTTTCTTTAACATATGATGAGCTTGAGCAGTATTTTGAAGTAGATCAATATATGATTTTGCATTATCGCTTTTATTATTCACTATGTCTTGTGCTTTAATGTAATCATTCTGTACTTCTAACTGAGTAGGAATCTGAGAATTATTTTGTCCAAGCTCGGAAAAAAATGTTTGATAGTATCCATCTATCTGACGTTTTTCTATTTCTAAAATTCCTGAGTTATAGATTTGAGCTATCTGTATTAAACCTCCACTTGCTGGCAGAGATTTTTCGGAAAAGGGATTACCGCTAATATACTTTTGTAAGGAATCATCAGAACACAAAATTGCTTTTTTAAGACCTTTTCCTCTTTCTGGTTTAGAAAAGACATTAAATATAACTTTTAAAATATCACTTCCAGCTTGAACATCAGGAGGATTGAGTTTTGAATTCCCAACTTTAAGATTTTGAATTGCTTGTTGTAGAGCATCAATATTATTGCCTACAGTTACTGTTTTGCCACTAGCAACTTGACCTAATGTTGTCATATATTTTATTATGAC
>JAQYWN010000293.1 GCA_029379265.1 Rhizonema sp. NSF051 | reverse complement strand
GCCCGCACCAAACTCAAACGCCTATATCCGGTTATCGACGATTAAGACCTACTAGTCCCTTCAGTGTAGTTGTGATGGCGCACTTAAAAACCAAAGCAACGCACCGAAATCCAGAAAGTCGGTTACAGTGGAAATTAAGCTTAGTAAAAAGGCTATTTGAACGAGGATATAGCCGGGAAGATATTCTGGGGTTATTTCGCTTTATCGACTGGATAATGGTATTGCCTGAAGAGTTGACACGTAGTTTTAAAGCAGAGGTAAGAAGTTCTGAGGAGGCACAGAGAATGCGGTACGTAACTAGTATTGAACGGCTGGCAAGAGAAGAAGGAATGATTGAAAAGGCTAGAGAAAATATCATTCTAGGCTTACAGACACGCTTTGGAGAAGTGCCGGAGTCAGTTGTGGAAGTCATCAATGGAATCCAAGATCAATCTTTGCTACAAACCCTCTTAATAAATGCAATTACTACTAGTTCTCTAGAAGAATTTCAGATCTTTCTTAACGAAAGTACATAAACTTGGAAAATCTTAAAAATCTGAATCGATAAGGAATTGGCGTGTGAATTTAAACAAGAAGTAAGAAATTAAGGGAAGACAACATGTTACCTTTTCAGAAAAAAATTGTAACAGATGAAGCAATGCGTCCAGTTGCTGTATTGATTGATTATCAAGATTGGCAGAAAATTGAGGAAATATTAAAGGCTCATCAATTACAACAAAAAGAAGAGTTTAACATAAACAAGTATGCGGGTGTAATTAAACTTACTCAAGAGCCTATACAGTATCAGCAGCAAATTAGGGATGAGTGGCGTTGACACGAGCTTTAATTTTGTTAGATACAATCGTTCACTCTGAGCCAAGTGTATATGTATGGGGCAAGTGAACAATTTGGTCTTGATACTCATTTTTAAAAGCTGCTTCAGCAATAAAAATTAACTCATCAATATTTTGCCCCATACTTAATTTAGGATTAAGAATAAAAATGCCTGGAACGTGATGGCTTTGGGAGATATGAGCAGCTAGGTGAACAGGCATGCTTGTACGATTATTTGTCACCAAGACAAAGTCATATTCTTCACACCAAACCAAAATTTCAGGATCTAACGTTCCTCTTAAGGGAGTATTTGGTTCGCCAACTACCCAAACAATTAGATTAGGATTAAGGCTCTTGATTTGTATTTTATAACTAGGAGCTACATTTTCATCTAGCAGATACTTGAGCATCATTGACTTGATTTTTTGCTTTTTGTTCTGCTCTTAGCTTGCGCATCCTAATCGCGGCGGATGAGGGGTTAAGTTGTTGCGCTTTAAGTTGCTGGTGATTCCACTCCAACCAGTCGGCTAAATACTTGCTAGCAGCTTCTTTATTATGTAAGTAATAGAGAATCGTGGCATAGACTTGCTCTAAGGTAAGAGATGGATAAGTTTGAGTAATTTCTTCTGGAGTACGGGCACGATGGATGAAATCATAAAGGATGGTTTCAATACCTACCCTAGTACCTTTGAGACGAATATCGTTAGGAGCAAAGAAATCAAAATAGTCTTCTAGTAGCATAGATTCGTGAATGGAAATACAGAAGAAGTTCTTTTTCTGTACTTTATCGTACCGAAAATTTTAGATTTGAGAGTTTGTTGTAAATCGTTCTGTCTTCAGGATGATAATTGTAATATCTCTAAAACTTTCCTTAGATTATAGCTGCAAGTCAGCTAAAAAAGTGGTTGGATGAGCGATCGCACTTGTTTGACCCAAATTTCTGAACAAAGAACAGAAGAGTGCGAATCATTCCAGTGAAATAAGCTAAGTAACTTAGAACAGCTTAGGGATACCAGCTGGGTATTAAAAATGAAAGGGAAACCTCAACATAACCTTGACAACTGGAAGACGATGTTGGTGTGAATAAAAGATTTCGATGCCCTTGGCAATGGATGTAGTCAATAGATCAAGGGTTTGTAAGGCGTTAATAATTAAATATTGTGCGTCGCTGGGTTCCACAGATTGTTTATCTCGATACTACGTATAAGATTTTGCCGGATGATGGCACGTTTTACGGCGAAATTCCCACTTTGTGGCGTTTCTACGCCAATAAGGATACACAAGGGAGCAAACAGTGAAGAATTGACGCTCGTTTTGAAAGAGTAGATGTTGTTGCAGCACTCAAATCACGGATGTAACTGACACTCAAGCCGCGCTCAATTATCGTTACCTAATTTCACTCATCTGCAATAGCAACGTCTCTTCATTGTCTTACCTCATAGACGAAGTGTAAAGAAAGTTTTTTTGTGCTAGGTCAACTCAGGTAGAAATAGAGAAAATGATACAAATAAAACTAACCTAATTGAAATTCCCTTTCAGTGTGAATCTTCTCGCTTTATGACACAATCTTCTAAATCTGACAAGATTCTCGTTGTAGATGATTCTCCAGATAATGTGTTTTTAATCAAAACCATTCTGGAGGAAGAGGGCTACACGGTAAGCACGGCTGAGAATGGGACGAGTGCGTTAGCACAACTTGAAACGTCTACATGTGACTTGGTGTTGCTGGATTTGATGATGCCAGGAATTGATGGATATGAAGTTACTAGGCGCATCCGTAAAAACAGAGCATTACCATTTATCCCAATTCTCCTAATTACTGCCCACGATTCACCTAATGTCGCTCAGGGACTAGACTTGGGTGCTGATGATTTTATTCGCAAACCTGTAACAGTAGACGAATTGATGGGGCGAGTGCGATCGCTCCTTCGCCTGAAGCACAGTATCGATGAACGCGATGAAATCGCCCGTCAACGTCAAGATTTTGTCTCGCGCCTCACCCACGACTTACGTACACCTTTAGTGGCGGCTGAACGGATGCTGATCCTGTTAGAGGACGGCGCATTGGGAGAGTTATCACCGCAAATGCACGAAGTCATTTCCATTATGGGTCGCAGTAACAGCAACTTGCTGGCGATGGTCAATACCTTATTAGAAGTTTACCGTTTTGAGGCGGGTCGAAAAACCCTGGCGTTTCAACCCGTCAATCTCCGCTCCTTACTAGACGAAGTTGCTAAAGAATTGAGTTCTCTAGCCGCAGAAAAGCAACTTTCGGTGAATCAAGAGTTTAGTGAAGAGTCAGTGACTGATAAAGTTATGGGCGATCGCTTAGAACTACATCGGCTTTTCACCAACTTAATTGGAAACGCTATCAAATTTACCGATACTGGCTCAGTGACAATCCGTATCACCTGTCCACCCACGGTTTCAAATGACTTGATTACGATTGAGATAGCGGATACAGGTTCAGGTATTTCCTTAGAAGAACAAACAACCTTGTTTGAACGATTTCGCCCAGGAAACCACAAGCGTTCTGGTAGTGGCTTAGGTTTGTACCTTTCTCGCCGAATTGTTGAAGCACATCAAGGTACCATACAGGTAAATTCAGAGGTAGATAAAGGTAGTGTCTTTGTTATTAGTCTACCGAAGCAACAATCTAAGTAAGCAATCAGCACTCTGAGCTAAAGAAATTAAAAATTCCCACCTATCCCCTTATTCTTACAAGTTGTGCATGCTAAAAGCTGATTTCAGATGGCTAATAGCTTACCTCCAGTTACGTCATGTTTGAGGAAAAAAGATGATTGCTCAATTGTTAAGCACTAATACCATCGCCAAACAATACGATTTTTTTAAGACAGGTAAAACTAAAAGCACAACATTTCGTATAACACAACTAAAAACTTTAAGACAAGCAATAATTGAGTATGAACCAAAGATTTTTGAAGCCTTAAAAGCAGATTTACGTAAACCTGTATTAGAGGTTTATTCCTCTGAAGTTCTGATAGTTACTAAGGAAATTGATTATACAATAAAACGTCTCAAAGTTTGGACGAAGCCTAAACAGGCTGTCACTTCATGGCAAATGTTTCCTTCCTCAGCAAAGATCTATCCAGAACCATTAGGGGTTGTCTTAATTATTGGTGCTTGGAATTATCCCGTTCAATTAAATATTCTACCTTTGGTAGGCGCGATCGCGGCAGGTAATTGTGCAATTATCAAACCCTCAGAAATGGCTCCACATACCTCCGGTGTCATCGCTGAACTCATAGAAAAACATTTCGCTCCAGAGTATATTACTGTGGTAGAAGGAGGTGTGGAAACAAGTCAACAGCTACTAAAAGAAAAGTTTAACCACATCTTTTTTACTGGAGGAAAAGCCATTGGCAAAATTGTCATGGAAGCTGCCGCAAAACACCTCACTCCCGTGACATTGGAATTAGGTGGCAAAAGTCCCTGTATTGTGGATACTGACAACGATCTTGAAACTAGTGCCAGACGCATTATTTGGGGTAAATTTTTTAATGCAGGACAAAGTTGTGTGGCACCTGACTATCTTTTAGTGAATAAACGTATTAAAGAGAATTTATTAAATACTCTTGAAAATTGTCTCAAAGAATTTTATGGACATCGTCCTGCCAGCAGTCCTGATTATGCTAGGATTATCAATCAAAAACACTACGAGCGGTTGGTCAAGCTTTTAGACGGCGATATTCGGATTGGTGGAGAAAGTAACCCTGATGAATGTTACATTGCTCCAACAGTCATTGATAATGTGTCTTGGGAAGATCAGGTGATGGAGGAGGAAATTTTTGGTCCAATTTTACCAGTGATTGAATATACAGATATCAGTGAAGCGATCGCCTTGATTAACTCTAGAGAGAAACCTTTGGCTTTATATCTGTTTTCAAATAACAAAAACTTGCAAAAGCGCGTTTTGCAGGAAACCTCCTCTGGAGGAGTTTGTATCAACGATACAATGAAGCATTTTTTTGTTTCTTCTTTACCATTTGGTGGTGTGGGTGAAAGCGGTATTGGAAGCTATCACGGCAAAGCTAGTTTTGATACCTTTTCTCATTACAAAAGTGTACTCCACAGATCCTTTTTATTTGATTTGAAACTGCTTTACGCTCCTTATGAAGGCAAATTGCCTTGGTTGAGACGACTTTTAGGTTAGGAGTATAGATCCCCGACTTCTTATAGAAGTTGGGGATCTTCGTTATGAATTAAACCTGCTTCGACTCACTCTAACGTTAGGATTGTTCCTCTTCCTCTTCTTCTGTCGATGGATAAACGTATGTCGAACGTCCAGTCAAGATCGACTTGCCTAGAGAAATAGCTTTCTGAGCTTCAACTGCGGCTTTGTGCCTCCAAGTAGCTCGGCGTTTATCTCGTTTGGACTTGGATGTTTTCTTCTTAGGAACAGCCATAATAGCGGATACTGCAATTTTTGACAACCTTTTTATTCTAGAGTAATCCTCAATAATTCGTGAATAAAAACATTGGGGTGCTAATTGCTATTTCGGTACCGGAACCAAAGACGGAGGTGATGGTGTAACTTGTGGAAGATTAGTCGGTTGTTGCGGTTGTGCTTGTGGAGTATTAATAAATTGTTGAGTTGTCGGTTGTGGCTGTGCTGTAGGGGTAGTTGTAGGTACTTGAGCAGATGTAGGATTTTTGGTTGATTCAAAATAGAGGAGCGATCGCGTGGATTTAAAGTAAGTTGCCCAACGTTTGGGATCGGGGTAACTGCGCCATTGCGGACGACTGGCTGCCAACTCTAAAACTGGTGCGATCGCACCATAATTTTGTACGGAAACGATGATGGAAACATCTGTTACTAAAATATCGCGATCAAAGCTGCGTTGAGCACCTGCTCTCGCAGCCGTTTCCGCTCTTCGCAGTAGGGTTTCGTAGTTTTCTTCTGGGAGACGATCAATAGAGAGATCTACTCTAGCGGTGTAAGCTTGCACAATCTGGGGTGAGAGTGCTTCAAAAAATAACCACAAAGGAACTCCTAAACCCATCAAAAATAAGGCATTAGCAGTCCGGATTTTCTTGCTAATTAATAGCATAGATTGAATAAACGTCTCCAACTGACCACTGATTTGAAAAAATGGCTGGTAAACACAACTCCTCCTCATAACTTCTTAGCTCCTAGCTATAACAAATGAATTTGAATAGAGTAAAAGTCATTTATAAGGAAAAAGGTAATAAAAATGACTTCTTACGTGAGGTTAGATGATAATCACCAAAACAGCCCTGAGTTTTGAGTGGTGTATTTTAGACTATTGGCATTCTATGTATCTTGCACTTCTTTTAAGCGAAAACGGTCAGAAGCTCTCGAATTTAAAAGCGAGAGACAAAAAACCTTTTTCCTTATTCAATCCCTCCGCAATTTCTGTGGAGTTCTACTCAGGACTACGAAATTAGGCTATTAGACATTAGGTTAACTTTGTTTTTTCAGCAAAGCCAACTATTACTAAACAGTGCTGAGCAATGAGTGCTGAGAATTATTGAAAAGGCTAGAAACAAAAAGCACTATGGCAAATAACTGGGCGATCACTATTGGCATTAATCAGTATCAATTTTTTCAACCTCTAGCTTGCGCTCAAGCAGATGCTGAGGCGTTAAAAAATTTATTAGCGATTGAAGGCTTTTCACCGCAACAGTGTCTGCTGATGACAGAGACTTCATCCCCTCTTGGAGATAGATCTACCTATCCTACGAAGGAGAATATTCTCCTTTTGCTTGAAGATTTGGCAGCAGCTTGTTGGCAACCGGAGGATAAACTGTGGTTTTTCTTTAGCGGTTACGGCGTTAACTACAATGGACAAGATTACTTGATGCCAGTGGAGGGAAACTCTCTCCGCGTGGAAGAGACTGGCATTGAAGTGCGATCGCTCTTTGAAAGTCTGCAAGTTGCAGCTCTTGACACAGTGGTTTTGCTGGATATCAACCGTGCTTCTGGAACTCAAGCAGAAACTCCGATTGGGCTTGAAACAATAGAATTAGCCCAAGAACTCCAAATGTCTGTAATTCTGTCTTGCCAACCAGAGCAATTTTCCTACGAAAGTAGCGAAATCGGTCACTCCTTGTTTACCGTCGCGTTGTTAGAAGCGGTGCGTTCCGGTTATAGCAGCGACTTCGCAGATTTGGAAAGATACTTAAGCGTTCGCACTCCAGAGTTATGCCAACACCACTGGCTTCCTACACAAAACCCTGTCGCTGTCATCTCCCCAACAAAGGAATTCATTTATCCTCAATTGGAAGTGCAAAAAGAGCAACGTGTAGAAGAGAAATTACCTGCAATAATTGCTGCTCCCTCAGTTCAGTATTCGCACGTAGCGACGGAGCAAAGGATATGGGAGACAGAAGAGGACGAGGAGAAGGGGAGACGCTCAGATGCACAGAAGGATGATTTCCCCGTGTCTCCGAAACTCCCGATGACAGGAAATAACTTTCAGCTAAAACCCATAGCAAACAGCACCCCTCAGTTTTGGCAACTGTTCCTTCTGTGGGGTGCAACTACGATATTGCTAATATGTTTGATCGCGGTGGTTTTCTTCCGTAATAAAGCTGGTTTTAGAGTTGAAGAGATTCTCCCAGCATCGCTCAAAACTACAACTCCGGAAACTCATGTTGCGAAACCTTTGGCTGTTGTCACAACTACCCTACCTACACCACTTGAACCAGAAACTCCACCACCTGCACAGCCAATCTCTCCTATTCTCCAAGCCAAACAGCGCGCGCAGGCACTCTCAGAGTTGTCGAAATTATCCTTAAAACCTACTCAGGCAAGTGATCTGGACTCGGCGATCTCCACTGCCCGTAAAATTAAACCGGGTGAACCTCTTTACGAAGAAGCTCAACAAAATATTGTGATTTGGAGCAACATGATTTTAGAGTTGGCAACAGTTCGTGCTAAGCAAAGACAGTATGCTGGTGCGCTCGCAGCTGCCCAGTTGATCGACAAAGACGACTCACTGTATACAAAAGCACAAGAATCTATAAGGCAATGGCGGGAACAAGCAAAGCAGTATGTGAGTAACCAAACTGTTTTAGACGCGGCTAATGCTTTAATTCAGCCACAACAGGCTTCTACTTACAATCGTGCTATCGAAGTTGCGAAGAAAGTTGCACCTGATGAACCAGGTTTCGATGATGCTCAAAAATCTATCGATCAATGGAGTCAAAAAATATTAAATCTTGCTAACCGTCGAGCTAATCATGGGGAATTTAAAGCGGCAATTGAGACTGCGACTTTAATTCCAGAAGGGACAACTGCTTACAAACAAGCTCGGGAAGCAACTCAAAAATGGCAAAACAAATAACTGGTTGTTAGTTGTTAGTTAATAGATATTGGTGGAATTTTCTACGTGCCTTCCCGCCTACTGTACGGGCGGGTTTCACAAGTCTCGTGTTTCCTCAGATGTCTGTGGATTAAACCCACCCTACTCGCCTTTTCTCAGCAGTACTGTGTTACATCTTCGCGACACTCATCGGCTAAATAGCATAGCGCTCGAAAACGTAAGCTAACCAATTCTTCATACAAGGGATTGATTTTACACATGGGCGGGATATGAAACAGGGTTTTCCCCAATAATTTCACATCACGCTCAAACGGACACTGGGCAGGAATCACTTTGCACAAACGGTGAGCTAGTTGGCGATCGCGGACTTGGATGTTGTCTAACCACTGCCGCAAGGGTTGGAAAATATCACCGTAAGGTTTGGCGGATGGATGGTGTGGTTGAGTTAAACCATCTTCATGTGCATGTGCTTGATTTAGTAAGACCCAGCTTGAGACGAAAATTCTTTTTGTGGTACTATCAAATACCTTCATGGTACACTCCTCTATTTTATTGAGGGTCTTCCCCTGTCCAAACAAGGTATACAACCTGCCATCGGACTTTCCCGGAAGAATCATGCTGTTACTTAAATGGACGCTACTTTTTAGGTAGCCATTTTAGTTTCAACCTGTTTAATATTAAGTCAAGTTAAGCGCAATTTGCCTGGAATGGGAAGTCTCTTCCCTTATCTTATCTATAACTTAACTTATATTAACTTTTGTTAAAGCTCTCTACCCTCAGATACATAT
>JAQYWN010000002.1 GCA_029379265.1 Rhizonema sp. NSF051 | reverse complement strand
CTAATAATCTATAATGAGTATGAGTTCATTAATCCATCCTATAACAGAGCAGAGTTTCACAATCATTGATCGCGAAATTGGCGAACATAACTTCAATTGTGCAGAGTATGCAATTGTCCGGCGAGTCATTCATACGACTGCTGATTTTGAGTTCCAGCACCTGATGCGATTTTCAGAAGGCGCTATTGAAGCGGGAATGACAGCACTACGTCACCGTGTCCCAATTATTGCTGATGTCGGTATGGTAAAGCAGGGAGTGGCGGGATTGGTTGCTCAAACATTTGGAAATCAATTAATTAACGCCGTGGAACTTGCCCCCAAAGCACTTCCTGGAAAAACGCGTACGGAAACTGGGTTGTTACAATGCTACAAGGAATTTCCAGAAGCTATTTATGCGATCGGCAATGCTCCAACGGCTTTGCTAGCTCTTTGTCATGAGTTAATCACTGCGTCAGTCTTACCTGCTTTAGTGATTGGCGTTCCCGTTGGCTTTGTCTCTGTGATTGAGTCGAAAGCAGCACTCGCCAGTACACCAGTTCATCAAATTTGTGTGGAAGGGCGTAAAGGTGGTTCTCCTGTTGCTGCTGCTATCCTCAATGCTTTAATTGTACTGGCGTCGGAGTGAGAAGTTAGGAGGCACAAAGTAATTATAAGTATTATGTAAAAGATTGTTGATACACAAGGTAAATAGCTTCTAGGAATACATCAGGGGTAAGATGATATGGTATCTTTTCTAACTTAATAATAGGTAAAAGCTGGTTGACGAGTTGTAGGCTTACTAATGCTTTTGCCTTTGATGTCATTTCGCCACGTCTGAGCAAGTATTCGCGGATAATAGTAAAATCATCAGGTAACATTGCTGATAAATCGGCAATGTTGAGCAATTGCTCAGAAGCTAACTTTGCCTCTTCAGAAATTGTCAAATTTGCTGATGTTATAGGTGTCTGATTTTGAATTACAATGGTGCCAGCTGCTAGATCACCCAGACGCTTTTCATGGCGACCAAACACGATCAAAAGGGCTCCGATAAATAACATTTCGTCGAATGGTCGTAGTAAGGCTCGAAGTGTTGCTTGTTGCAGCCCAATAAGTCTACCATCATCTCGAACTACACGAATTTTCGCGAAGCGTTTACCAGGGGTTTGACCATGCCATAAAGTTTCAAAAAAGACAAAATAACCTGTGTAAATTCCGAAACTGATGATGGATGCGATCGCCAGCAACCAAGTAAACACGCTGTTACCAAAAATTGCTTTCAAGACATTAGTTAGTTGACTAGAAACTATTAATAAAATAATGAGAAACAGTATCAAAATAACACCCAAAACATGATAGTCAATCAGTAATGCCCAAGCGCGATTACCAATGCCAGCAAGGGTAAATTCTAGTTCTACACTTTCGGGTGTACGGGATTTGACACGATTGAAAAGGTGCATGGTGGTTGATCCTAGCTAGGATTTAAATATCATTTACACATCGCGATCGCGTAATTTCAAGCCTAACCCTTCACGACGGGTCCGTAAGTCATAGTAAATGACAGCTTTGATAGATTGCCAGAAAGGAAGAACGACTGCACCACTACAGAAACTTAAAGCTATAATCAGTACTAAAAAAAGTAAGCTGTAAACAATAGAACCTTGATTTAACAAAGAGCCAAAAATTACCCCAAGTGTACGAGTAATAATTTGAACAACAGCTTGGATGGGTAGAGTGATCAAAAAGGTAACGAAAATAATCAAAAAAATCCGCCAAACGTAACCCTGAGTTAACTCCCAGCTACGACTAATAGTGGACAAACCATCAATATTATCTTCAATCGCAAGAGGTAAATCCACTAAATAAAACCGAAGAAAGAACCACAAAAGTGCCACAATTGCCGCAATACTAATCACAATCGTTATAAGAGCAATAAAGAAAGATGTTGTAGGATTTCCTTGAATACCTCGTCCCACCAACTCTCGGGATAAAATGCCAAAGAAAACAAATAAAACTGTAGCACCGAAGATGATGCCTATGTTTATAAGAAACATTAATAGCATCGTCACTAAAAACTGCCACAATTTAGAATTAACGTGACGTTGACCTGATGAAATACTTTCAGGTTGATTGACTAATTCACCAAAAGCCAAACGAGAAATCAGCGATATCAAAGCATAAAACTTTGCCAAACCATAGACTGGAACAAGCAGCCACACATAAGCCTTGAGGGCAAGTAAAAAATAGTCTTTTAGATGAGAGCGATAAAGCCGCAGTCCCGCACTTACAGTGTTACCAAGACTTAATGGTTGGATAGGGGTGGGAGAACCAAGATTAAAAGACATGATTTTCGACGCTCCAGGAAAGTAAGGCAGTAAACGACTTCACCAAATCCGTCATTCCTCCCCCAATACTGCGTAGGTTTTGGAATTTATCTGTTGAGGCAAGCATGGGGGCAGGGGATGCAGGGGAGGAAAAAAGGGCTTATCCTACGCAGTATTGATTCCTTCCCCACCTAATAAAGATTATAGGTAGGGAGGAATGACGAGGAAATGCCGAACATCCTTTGTCATTTGCAAATACTAAGGAAGGGTTTAACTTGAACCACAGGTTAACAAATGAAAACCGCCCCTACGAATGGACAAAGAATGGTAACGGGGCGACTACTATCCCACACTTAAAAGGAATGAAATTTTTTGTCACCCTCTTTGAGGCTATCTTAGTGTAAGTTAAACTCAGTATTCCCAAATTTTATGAATGTTAAACGTTGGATTGTGAGGCGAGAACCAAATTGGCAACGTTTGGACACCTTGTTAAGGCAAATAGAAAAAAAAGGGTTAAAATCACTGCAAGCGCAGGAAATTAGAGAATTAGCGAGTTTATATCGTTCCACAGCAGCAGATTTGGCACGTGTTCAGACACAGCAAATCGGTAACAATTTAACACAAAATATACATTTATTAACAACTCGTGCTTATACGCAGATTTATCAGGGTTCGCGACGACAAGAATGGCAAGCGGTCCTGGAATTCTACCGTTGGGGATTACCAGCTTTAATACAGCAGACATATCCGTACATTGCAGCAGCTACGGCTTTGTTTCTCATGGGATCACTATTTGCCTGGTGGTATGCGTGGCAAGATCCAACCTTTATGTCACTGATTGTACCGGAAAAGCTGATCACAACGGTACGAGATGAGCATAAATTGTGGATGGGTTCGATTGTAGGCATTGAACCTCTGGCATCCACCGAGATTATGATTAATAATCTTTCGGTATCCTTTGGTGCTGTTGCTGGTGGAATTACAGCTGGGATATACACAACTTACTTAATAGTGTTTAATGGCTTATCAATTGGTGCTGTTGCCACTCTCGTAGGTCAAAATAATCTTGCTTATCCGTTTTGGGCATTCGTGTTTCCGCACGGTTCCTTAGAATTACCTGCTATTTTTTTTGCGGGGGGTGCAGGATTTTTACTTGCAAGAGCAATTTTATTTCCCGGTAAATATCGTCGTTTGCAAGCACTGAAATTCTATGGATCTCTAGCTGTGCAATTAATCTTTGGGATTGTGCCAATGTTAATTGTTGCTGGTACGATAGAAGGCTTTTTCTCTCCCAATCCAGCGGTACCAGCTCCAATGAAGTATCTTGTTGGTATGGGATTGTTTGTATCTTTAGTAACTTATTGTCGTCGTCAGCGCTCTCAACTTTTGCGTAGGAAGTAGGCAAGAGGGGGAACAGGGGAATAATAACTCTCGTCTTTTACCTCCTGTCTCCTGACTCCTGTCTCCTAACTCCTGTCTCCTAACTTATTACGCGAAGCTTGCGATTTTTACATCATTGCTAGACAGCAATTCTTGTAACTCGTCGGCGTCTACAGTTTCTTTATCGACGAGCATTTGTGCAAGTAGTTCGAGAATGTGGTGGTTACTGACCAACACGTCTTTTGCTCGTTGGTATGCTGTGTCTACCAGCTTACGCACTTCCTCATCAACTGCTGCGGCAGTTTCTTCAGAGAAGTCGCGTTCTGACATAATATCGCGACCTAAGAACATGTTGCCTTGTTGACGACCGAGAGCAACTGGACCTAAGCGATCGCTCATGCCAAAGCGTGTTACCATCTGACGAGCTACACGGGCGACTTGTTGTAAGTCGTTAGAAGCTCCAGTAGTGACTTCTTCCTCACCAAAGATTATTTCTTCAGCAAGACGGCCACCTAAAGCCACTGCCATCTGATTTTCCAGATAAGCACGGCTGTACAAACCAGTATCCATCCGGTCTTCACTGGGGGTAAACCAAGTTAAACCACCTGCTCGACCGCGAGGAATAATGCTAATTTTCTGGACGGGGTCGTAGTCTGGCATCAAGGCACCCACAAGGGCGTGACCTGCTTCGTGATATGCTACCAAGGTTTTGCGCTTTTCGCTCATCACTCGGTCTTTCTTCTCTGGACCTGCCAGTACGCGATCAATGGCGTCGTTGATTTCATCCATCGAAATTTCAGTTAAATTTCGACGTGCTGCTAGAATAGCGGCTTCGTTCAGCAGGTTAGAAAGATCTGCACCAGTAAACCCAGGAGTCCGTCGGGCAATTCTCTCCAAATCTACGTCTTTTGCTAATGTCTTGCCACGGGCGTGAACTTTGAGAATTTCCACCCGTCCAGCGTAATCTGGACGATCAACCACGACTTGACGGTCGAAACGACCGGGACGCAGTAACGCTGCATCTAAAACGTCGGGACGGTTAGTGGCAGCAATAATAATGATGCCAGTATTGCCTTCAAAGCCGTCCATTTCTGTTAGCAACTGGTTGAGGGTTTGTTCCCTTTCATCGTTACCACCGCCTAAACCCGCACCCCGTTGACGTCCTACAGCATCAATTTCATCAATAAAGACGATACAAGGAGCGTTGGCTTTTGCTTGCTCGAACAAGTCACGGACGCGAGATGCACCTACACCCACGAACATTTCCACGAACTCGGAACCGGAGATGGAGAAGAAGGGGACACCAGCTTCACCAGCAACAGCACGAGCTAGTAAGGTTTTACCTGTTCCTGGAGGACCAACAAGCAGCACGCCTTTAGGAATTTTTGCTCCAACGGCTGTAAAGCGATCAGCGTTTTTCAGAAAATCTACGACTTCGTTAAGTTCCAACTTGGCTTGGTCGATCCCAGCGACATCACCAAAAGTCACTTGAGTTTGCGGTTCCATTTGTACTCTGGCTTTTGACTTACCAAAGTTCATTGCTTGGCTTCCTGGACCGTTTTGAGCACGTCGCAGCAAGAAGAATAAGCCAACGAGAAGCATTACTGGGAAAAATAAGCTGCTCAGTGCCTTCCACCAAAGTGTTTCATCGTTTTGAGCCAAAACATTAATATCAACACCTTTTGCGCTCAGTGTGTTGATCAGTTCGGGGTCATTAACCAAAGTCACTAACTTCTTATTTGGGTCGGACCTAGACGTGACAAGAGCCGTTGTCCGATCTGCACTAATACTAACTCTCTCTACTGCGCCTTTTTGTACTTCATCAATAAACTGGCTATACCGCCATGTCTCTCTGCTCTGTGGTTGTTTGTCAAAGAACGCTGTCCCTAACGCAATGACAACAATAAACAGCAGTGCGTACAGCCCAGCATTTCTCCATCGCTTATTATTCACGCTTGGTCAATCCTCCTACATTCCTTGTCCGTTCTTTTTTGTCAAGATTGGACATTTCTTAGAATTATGT
Organism: Rhizonema sp. NSF051; assembly: GCA_029379265.1. Classification (GTDB taxonomy): domain Bacteria; phylum Cyanobacteriota; class Cyanobacteriia; order Cyanobacteriales; family Nostocaceae; genus Rhizonema. The sequence continues at coordinate 33,832 of JAQYWN010000002.1, read as the reverse complement.
TAACTTATCTTAAAATATAGCAAATGCAACGCCTATGATGCTATAAAAAATTTTCGGAGTTGCTGAAGACTAATATGGTGAGAATTATAGATTAGCCTTCCTGTAGGATGCACGACCGTATGAATTGGGACGACTTCTACAACACTGTTGGTGTAAGCGATCGCCTCAAATCTCTTGACTACATCAACTGTCCAGGGTTCCTCCCTAATTTTCTGAAAACTCAAGAGCCAGTTCAATAGCTCCTTTCGCACAACTCCTGGCAAAATATCTATCTTGGGAGGTGTCCACCACATACCATCAAGCCATCCCCAAAGATTTCCCGTACTGGTTTCCAGCCAACTTCCAGCAGCATCTACTAATATTGCTTCTTGAGCATTTAGCTGTTGAGCGCTGCTTTTTGCTAACCAAGCGCTCAGGTAATTTCCTGTTTTATGAGAAGGTAGACTTCGTACGTATCTATCTATAGGTAGAAGAGCTAGTATACCATTCTTTTGGTTTTCTGTCAAATTTATAGGTAATAACCTGCCAGTTATCCACTCTCTTCCATCAGGAAAGATCGTTATTCTGAGGACAGGAAAGTTTTCCATAACGATTTCTGCCCCTTGACGCAGGCGTTGCCAATCAGGCTGCTGCCAACTAAAGGTTTGCAGGCTAAATTGTAGGCGATCGCAATGTGCCTGCCAGTGAGTTAAACGACTATCAAGCGAATTGTCATACACTCGCAACGTGGTAAAAACCGTTGCCCCATACAGTAAACCCGGATCGCTAATTTCTAGTTCTAAAGTTTGAGACTGAATAAATTTGCCGTTATACCAAAAAATAGTAAGTTACTAGTAAGTAATGGATAAATCAAGAAAATTATCATGGAAAGTCCTGAACACACCCAAAATCAGACTTTTCTACAACTTTCAGTATTCTCTACAAATTTTCATTCATTGACATCTACCCAAAGAGTATTTTAACAACTTACAACTAACTATCTTTTTTTGGAAGTTGAATTTTCGTTGTCCCGTCGGAGTTAGTGATGACATCTCCTCCTAAAGCTTTAATTTCCCTGATTGCTCTAGTGCGAGTTTTTTCATCAACCTTGTTATTTAAAATCATTGTCCAGCCTACTATCTTAGCAAAATTACCGCTCTTATGGTGAGTGAGAAATTTAGCAGTTTGACTAGAAACAAATGCGACTTGTTGACTTTCGGGATCGGCATGAGTCTTTGCCCAAGCTGCTGCCATTTCAAAGGATTGCTTTGAAGCTGTTGAATTTCCTAAAAATAATAATTCATCAACTCCTTTATATCGCCAGACATAATAAGATTTTGGGGGAATTTGAGGAGATAGGGACTTTAAACCTCTTTCTGTTAATTCTACAGAACGTTCTGGCATTGCAGCATATATGGAAGTACTAGTAGAAAGACTGAGGTAAGCTGCTAAAAAACGCGGATCGCGTCCCAGAATGACTTCAAAAAATTCAGGGCTAAGCCTGTAACCTGTTTTGTCACGAACTTCATCGTCACCAAAGTATTGCACAAAACCAAGGTATGTCCAATCTGCGATTAAGTTAGCGTAGCCAAAACTCGGTAGTTTATTAAGTAAGTTAAGACGTAGCTTTTCTGAATATAGCTCTTTTCCTAAAGTCTCTAAAGAAGCAGTTTTACTACTATAAAGTAGTTTTTGCATTCGGGGAAATTGAAGCAAGCTAACTCCTAACATGCACAAACAGAGTAGAAAAGGTGTGATGACAGCTTGACGAAATATCAAGAACATCATGTCTTTCTTACAGGTATATAGTCTACAGATATATATTTCCCAAAAGTTCTCTAAAAATATCAGTAGAGGCAAGGAGTGTTAACGTACAGCAGCAAATTATAGCAGTTGCCACAGTTAGGACAACTTGATGGTAAACGCCAACAAAAGCGCGTACCGCCGTGAATTTATTTTTGTCTTAAGCATCAATCCGTTGCTATATCTTGAAAAGAAGTCATCAATTTTCGCGGCTAGCCTAAACCTTTGCTTCTAAAGACTTGAGCAACTCAGTATTGACACCCGATTCACGAGTTAAAGCAATTTTGCCAGTACGAGCTATTTCTTTGAGACCAAATTTTTGCAGCACCTGCACGATCGCCACCATCTTACCTGGATCTCCCACAACTTCCACAGTCAGAGAATCTTCCGCCACATCTACCACTCGCGCCCGGAAAATTTGAGCAATTTCGATGACTTCTGCCCGGTTGATGCTTGTCGCATTTACCTTGAGTAGCATTAATTCTCTTTCTACGCAAGGAATTTCAGTAATGTCCTGAACCTTGAGAACGTTGATGAGCTTGTACAGTTGCTTGGTAAGTTGCTCAATGACGCGATCATCACCGGGAACAACCATTGTAATCCGGGAAACTCCAAATTGCTCCGCAGGACCAACAGCAAGACTTTCAATATTAAAGCCACGCCGGGCAAATAATCCAGCAATGCGGGATAGCACCCCCGCTTCATCTTCTACAAGCACTGAAAGGGTATGTTTCATCTTGCTAACTCAAGCTGACAGCATTACACATACTGCCATACTAAAAATCTAAATCTGGTATTCCATTTTAAACTGAAACGGTAATTAGCGATTAACAATTAACAAATCTTCTGGTGTATTACAGTTAAATAACATGGAAGGTTCTGGGACTGGCAAAATTTGTACAGGATTCTGCTGAAGCCAATCTTGGAATGATCGCCCCCCTTGATGAATAAAGTCGAGTAGATTTGGTAAACAACGACGGTGATAGAAACCACACAATGGCTCCCATCCTTTGGTATGGTGAGCTAAAGCAGCGATCGCCCCATCTCCCACACCATCCAGAAAAGCGATCCACTCTTGCAACACGTAAACCTGCAACTTGGGGAGATCACAAGCAAGCAGCAGCACCCATTCTGTTTCCACATGTGCTAGTCCTTGAGCAAACCCAAGGAGTGGTCCATTTGGTGGCAGTTCTTCACCTGTTTCACCAAATAAAGGCACTTCTCGGATAAACTGACATTTGGGCAGTAGTAAGTGTTGATAGCGTTCCTGCCAAGGAGTTACCACGTAGACTGTGTCAGCACAACCGCTAGCAATTCCACACACCAATTGTAATAACGGTATACCTTGGATGGGAATTAAGGCTTTATCTTTACCCATCCGCGAACTTCTACCTCCAGCCAAAACAATCGCAGTCAATTTAGTCATTTGTTAATAGTTACTCCCTTTGCGCTCCTAAGAATACCGATTAAAAACCGCACACGCACGCCAAAGACGCAGAGAAATAAGGTAAATAATCTTACACCGCAAAGGGAGTAGTTGTGAATGGTTAATTGTTAACAGTACTTGTAACCTAAGCATTCTACCAACAGTACTCCGAAGCCTGTACGATTTGTCAAATTCAAGTGGTATCACAGTTGTCTACGAATTCCTCTTGTCGCTGACTGAGTCGCAGCACTTCGGGCACTGATACTTACCGATTAACCATTAACGGCCTCGCGTCTGACATCGGTCAATTTGCTGCATCAACTTTTCTAAACTTTCTGCGGCAGGAAGACATTTCAATCCTTGACAGACTAAGCCTACAGTTGTTGGTGAGAGATTGGATGCTGTTGCAAACATTACAGTAGGCAAATACATAGTATTGAGAAAATTGATTTGCTCTGTTGTGGTGCGAATCAAGGTACAGTTCCGATACCAATCCAAAGCCTGAAACAAACTCGGGCAAGCTTGAGGAGCGCTATTCATCACACTCCTAAAAGATTTCAATCCCAATTCAGCAAAATCTAGATAGTGGAGATCGTCAGTTAGGAGAGCAAGGCGAACAAGGTTGGCGATCGCGATTCCATTAGCTGAAGGAGTTGCATTATCCGCATAACTGCGTTCTCGCACAATTAAATCTTGACTAGCGTCCCGAGATGTGTTATTATATCCGCCTAGTTCAACACTCCAAAGAAATTCATTAAATTCCTCCTGGATAACAATCGCTTTTTCCAACCAAAAAGAAGGGGGAGTGAGGGAAGAGAGTTCCTTGATTCCAAGAGTTGCGTGATGTAAATCTAGCAGAGCTTTAATAAAGAAAGCGAAATCTTCCGATTGAGCGAGAACGGTTGGTTGACCTTCATAATTCAACCGATAGAATCGTCCATCAACAAACTGACGATCTATGATGAAATTCGCTGCAGTGGAAGCTAGTTCTAGATACTCTGGTTGTTGGAACACTCCATATGCCCTTGCCAAACCGGAAATCATCAGAGCATTCCAAGCCACAATCATCTTTGTATCTGTCACTGGAGGAATGCGTCCGCGCCAGTTGCCTGTTTTTGCTTCCTGATTGTCGCGGGCAGGAGGGATGGTAATAGAATTATCTGTTGTTAGGGAATCAAGTGGCAGATTATGACGTGCGGCAAACAGCTTTGTCAGTGTCGTCGAGAGTGTTTCACTCAGTTTGCCTGGATAACGCCTTTGCAACACATTGTTACCTTCAAAGTTACCGTTAGGAGTTACGGTAAATTGTTGTTGCAATTCCGTTAGCTCTCTTAGAGTTAGGAGTTGTTCTAATTCGCTATAACTCCAGATGTAGAATGCTCCTTCTTCTGGTTCTGCTGCTGTTGGATCTGTAAAACTATCAGCATCTTGAGCTGCAAAGAAATATCCACTCTTGTCAGTCATTTCCCGCTTCAGCCATTGGACAGTAGAGAAGATTGCCTGTTCAAAAGCTGGTTCTTGCACTCCTGCACTCCATAAAGAAGCTAGATACTCGACTATTTGACCGTTGTCATATAGCATCTTTTCAAAATGCGGCACCGTCCAGGTATGATCAACCGTGTAGCGGTGAAAGCCACCACCTACATGATCATAAATTCCACCCAGTGCTAAGTCTAATCCTCGTTGAGTACAAACCTGTTTGCTGTCAGATTTTGCTTCGTTTTTCCAATTAAACCTAGTTAAGCGTAGAGCTAATTCCGCGTAGGGAATCATCGGGAAGCTATTGCCCGATGGGTTTGGTGTGATGATCCGAGTACTGATTTCCCAGCCTTTTTGTAACAATTCATTATCTTGAGACTCCGTGACGTTGTCCGCTTGCAACACCACAGCAGTCAGAAGCGACTCCAGAATTACTGCTTTGCGATTGTGCAAGTCTTCTTTTTCTGTATCATAATAGTGGCGAAGTGCTTGTAAAACTTGCAGAAAACCAGGACGACCGTAGCGGGGATCAACTGGAAAATAAGTTCCAGCATAAAATGGCACTAAATCTTCTGGAGATAGAAAAATGTTTAAAGGCCAACCCCCTTGACCACTCATCATCTGCAGAACTTGCATATAAATACTATCAAGGTCAGGTCTTTCTTCCCGATCTACTTTAATAGGAAGAAAATTAGCGTTCATATACTCAGCAATAGCCGGGTCAGAAAAAGCTTCCCCTTCCATGACAGTACACCAGTGGCAGCTGGAGTAACCAATGGAGAGAAATATCGGTTTATTCTGTGCCTTTGCAGTTGCGAGTGCTTCATCGCACCAGAACCACCAGTCTATGGGGTTGAGAGCGTGTTTGCGGAGATATAGACTCTTAGCTTCAGCAAGGCGATTAGTCATGGTTAAACACAGGAATTTGCCTTCTGTGCCTAGTCTACCTCGAAAAGATTTGAGATTTTAAATTTTGAATTTTGAATAACCCTCAAAAGGGTGTTTCCACTTTCAATATAGTTAATCTTAACGCACAGAACTCAGCAGCGTTTTCGCGATTGGCACTGACGCCGTGTCCAAAGATGGGATGGCTTTTGATTGAAATGTGGTGTTTGAATTAAGTACAACGATCAAATGGAGTAAAAAAGTAAGAATCGTAGCTTGCACAAATTTTTCTAACATGGCTCGTTTCTCCTCAAGGGTGGATGTTTTTCTAACGTAGGACTGATTAACACAAATCCACTTCCTATTATTTATATACACTGACAAATCAGATAAATCGGGAAATGTGACAGTAAAAATGCTGACACAGTGATCGTTTTCTGACAAAATTCAACGTTAACTAAAAGAAGAATGCGATCGCACAAAACAATCAACTGCTGAAATCGTTAAAATATTTGTAAAATACCTACCAGTACACTAGATGATTCCTATCGTTATTGAACAATCGGGTCGGGGCGAACGCGCCTTTGATATCTACTCACGGCTGTTACGTGAACGCATCATCTTTTTGGGACAGCCAATAGACAGCAATGAAGCGAACTTAATTGTTGCCCAACTGCTGTTTTTAGATGCTGAAGACCCGGAGAAAGATATATATATGTATATCAATTCTCCAGGTGGTTCAGTGACGGCAGGCATGGGTATTTTTGATACTATGAAGCACATCCGCCCTGATGTTTGTACCATTTGTACCGGATTGGCAGCAAGTATGGGAGCTTTCCTCCTGAGCGCCGGTACTAAGGGTAAGCGCATGAGCTTACCTCACTCTCGGATTATGATTCACCAACCTTTGGGAGGCGCTCAGGGACAAGCGACTGATATTGAAATTCAAGCTCGAGAAATTCTTTATCACAAGCGGCGGCTCAACGAGTATTTAGCCGAACACACCGGCCAACCCCTAGAAAAGATTGCTGAAGATACCGAAAGAGACTTCTTTATGTCTCCTGAGGAAGCCAAAGATTATGGCTTGCTAGATCAAGTCGTGGATCGTCATGCCGCAGGCAGCCGTCCAATGTCGGTTGTCTAAAATAAGTTATGAGTAATGAGTTATGAGTTATGAGTTAGGAGAATCAAGTGAGAGAGGAGATAAATTGAAATTTGGAATGTTTCTTTCTTTACTTTCTTCTGACTCATAACTCATTACTCATTACTCATTTCAAAACCCAGCGATAGGATCTGGGGGTGTGGGTTCAGATGGCTGAGATTCTAGGTATTTGAGGAAATCTAACAATTCTTCTGGTTTCAGTAAACTGCGGGCTATCTTGCCATAAGTCTTTTTCAGATATTCCCGTCCCTGCTCTGGTGTCCAGTGCAAACGCTGCATTTCGATATCAGTTTTAGTGATGGCATCTGAAAGATCGACTGGTTCAGTCTTCTTGCTTTTCTTTGCTGTTGGCGTTACAACATCCTGTTGAGAAGGAGTATAACTTCGTGGAGGAAATGGTGTAACGTTACTGGGAGCAATCTCTGGTAGCGACTGATTGTCTTTTAGTTCACCGGAGACAACTTCCAAATTGTCTTCAGGAAAATCAAACTGAGCTTGTTGTTGACTGCTAACGGCACGTCTGTCTAAGTCTTGCCTGATGGTGTCAGTTTTAAGTTTGACAGTTGTTTCTGTTTGGGGAATAGAGTTTATTGTGGCGGAATACGCAGATTCGTTTAATCCACTTGTCTTTGATAAGGAAGGGATTGGCTGGACTTGCGTTATTGGTTCTGAGGGAATTGCTGCCGCTTTTTGTGACGTACCTGTGATTCCTAGAACCATCAACGCCCTACTCCGAGCTCTGTCTTCTGCATCTTCCAGAGTTTCCGCGCTAGCCATACCAGTGGCGCGGGTTACACCTTCAATTTGCACGCTCGCTCGGACAATGTATTTTCCTTGATACATTTGTACTAGTTCAGAAATAAGACAGGCTTGGGGATACAAGTTCTGAAGTTGAACCAACATAATACTAAAGTTATTTCTGTCATTGTGCGGGACTCTGGACTGATTTCATTTAAGATTTCCATTCCCGCCCACGGTTATGTATTGCAGTTTACTCAATTATATCAGATGAAGAGTCATGCCGTCGTGCTGTCAAAATATACTTAGGACTCCCCCTATTCTTCGGATCGCTCTTTCTCTTCCCCTTTGTCTCTGTTATTACTTTACGTATATCCTAGATGTAGCTTGAAGGTTGAAGTAACTTTTTAGCTACCACTGACTTACTACAGGTGATTTGATTGTGCGTGCTATACTAATTACCCAATTAGATTAGAACTATTTTCAAAGAAGTCCTCCTCTAAATCTACAATAATGAAGTAATGGTTCATCCTCACAGCATACTTCCGCTGCTGACCTAATTGTTACCGATTCTGCGTATGGGTTGATTAGGTTTGCCAGCAGTTTCGCTTAGTTCACAATCGGAGTTGCATCGTGTAAGAGTACCTTAACTCTAGACAATCTAACACCTCTCGTGTCCTTAAAGATTGATGCATGGGTAGTGTAGATCCTGAAAACAAAGCCGGATTAGAGACCCGTAGTAGTTATCGAGTAGGGAAAAATCTGAACCGGGTTTGCTTTGTAAGATTGTTTAGAGTCAGGACTTGAACGTAAGTCAACTCTGAAACGCTCCTGTAGAACCCTGTTTCGGAGCTATTCGTCTCCAACAAGTGTCTGTAGTTCGTGAGGGTAACACCAGAGAACCAGATTCAAAAAAAAATGATGTTTTGACCAAAGGTCGTTCACTGCATGGAATTTTCAATCGCTACACTCCTTACCAATTTCACCGATGATAAATTGGTAGCTCGTAAATTGTTGGAGAAGAAACTTGGTTGTGAAGATGAAGACGGATTACAAAAACTTCACATCGCTTTGGAAGTACTGGAGAAAATCGGGATTTTAGTAAAAGATCGCGGGAAGTATCGCCGGATTTCAGAAGAAGGATTAATTGAAGCAAAGCTGAGATGTTCTAGCAAAGGTTTTTGCTTTGCAATTCAAGATGTGGAAGGATCTGAGGATATTTATATCCGGGAAAGCCATCTAAGTAACGCCTGGAACGGAGATCGGGTTCTAGTAAAGGTTCTTAAAGAAGGTAGTCGTCGCCGTTCTCCAGAGGGAGAAGTCAAGCTGATTCTAGAACGCTCGAATCACACTTTACTAGCACGAGTCAAGCAAGTAGAAGGTGGTTTTCGTGCCGTACCTCTAGATGATCGCCTATTATTTGAACTCAAACTTTTAGCATCAAACCTTAACTTGGAACAGGCGATCGATCACCTCGCTCACGTAGAAGTCCTGCGATACCCACTTGCCCAATATCCGCCAGTGGGTCGTGTAGTACAAATTCTGGGGAGCGATGCAGAAGCGGCGGCGGACATAGATTTAGTAACTTGTAAACACGATCTATCACGAAGTTTCCCTGATTCTGTTCAAGAAGCAGCGGCAAAGTTACCGAAAAAGCTATTAAAAGCAGACCTAAAAAATAGACTGGATTTACGTCAAAAGTACACCATAACCTTAGGTAGCAGTGCTTTTGATAAGTCCAAAATGGTAGAAAACGCTTTGAGTTTGGAAAAAACGGCAGCTGGGCTTTGGCAATTGGGCTTTCACATAGCTGATGTTTCTCACCATATCCAACCAGATGAACCCCTGGATCGAGAAGCACTCAGACGGGGGAGATCGGTGTATCTGGGAGAACTCGTTCTGCCAATGTTTCCAGAAGTGGTGGTAGAACGCTGTTCTCTCTCACCAGGAAATGATCGCTTAGCAATGTCTTTTTTAATCGCGATTGATTCAAAATCCGGAGAAGTACTGGAGTGGGAAATTCAACCAAGTGTCGTCAACGTAAACGAGCATTTGAGCGAACAAGAAGCAGAAAAAATTCTCACTGACCAATCGACAGACTCTTCGGCGGAAGTGGTTGAGTTGCTTCAACAACTGAAAACAGTGCAACTGAAGTTGAAACAAGTACGCTTAACTCGTGGTTGCTTGCAGTTAAATTTACCTCCAAGCCAAAACTCTTACAACGATGAGGGCATTTTAGGGTGTGTCGTCGTGAACGATTTACCCGTGCGATCGCTATTAACTGAGTTTGCACTACTCGTTAATCAATTGATGGCGACTCACTTGAATGCTCTCGCTGTTCCAACAATTTGGCGAGTCCAAGGCGCACCTGATGCTGAAGATGTCCAAGAAATGCTAAAATTAGCAATTAATTTAGGCATTGAACTAGCATTAGATCCAGAAGTTGATGTTCAACCCATAGATTATCAACATTTGACCAGGGTTTTTGCAGAATCTCCATCCGAGCAAGTTTTAACTTATTTATTACAGGATACGCTCAAGCAAGCACTGTATAGCACAAATAAAGGACCTCACTTTGGTCTAGCATTACCAGAGGGTTATACTCATGCTCACGCTCCCTTGCGTCGTTACCCAGATTTACTGATGCAGAGAGTATTTTATGCGTTACTCGAACACGGGCGCGATCGCCGCAATACTCGTGTAAAAGAGCGTGTAAACCTTCGCTCCTCCTCATGTCACAGTGAAATTAACTGGAATGTTCTACCACCAGAATTACAACAAGAACTTCAAACTGATTTGACTAGGGTGATTGTTCAACTGAATGATCGCGAGAAAGAAGTCCAAGAAGCCGAAGCTGATTTAGCAGGATTGCAAAGAGCCTCTTTGATGAAACAGCGTATTGGTGAGGTTTTCACTGGTGTAATTACTGGTGTCCAATCTTATGGGTTCTTTGTAGAAATAGAAGTTCTACCACCTGAGTCCGGCACAGAAGGGCATCCACGCGTGCCTTTACGGGTAGAAGGATTGGTACACGTCAGTTCTCTCAAAGACGATTGGTATGAATATCGCGCCAGACAACAAGCACTGTTTGGTCGCAAAAATCGTGCCTCTTACAGGTTGGGCGATCGTGTAGCCGTACAAGTAAAAAGTGTCGATTATTACCGTCAACAAATTGATTTGGTCACAGTCGGTAATGATGGTTCGTCAATTAGAAACTTTAGTATTCCTAACGGTCAAACCTCAGATATCTATTTACCACATGATATGGATCTTGAGACCGACGACCTAGAATCCTATGTTGATCGAGAAAGAAGGGACTAGAAGATTTATGAATGAAGAGTTAAGAGTGAGGAATGAAGAGTTTTTATTTTTAACTTCTCACTCATAACTCCTCACTGCTCACTTGTTTATAATCCCTAGCAATTTATACTGAGATGTCAGTTCTAAATAATACTAAACCGCTCATTTTAGGAATATCAGGTGCATCTGGTCTCATCTATGCTGTTCGTGCGCTTAAATTTTTGTTAGAAGCCAATTACGGGATTGAATTAGTAGCTTCCAAGTCAACATATATGGTTTGGCAATCCGAGCAAAACATCCGTATGCCAGTAGAACCTATTCAACAAGAACAGTTTTGGCGGCAGCAAGCAGGAGTGGAAGGAGTCGGTAAATTACGTTGTCATCCGTGGGGTGATGTTGGAGCAAATATTGCCAGTGGTTCCTTCCGTACCTTAGGGATGATTGTGCTTCCATGTAGTATGAGTACCGTAGCAAAGCTAGCTGCGGGCTTGAGTTCAGATCTCCTAGAAAGAGCTGCGGACGTACAGCTAAAAGAAGGACGAAAACTAGTGATTGTTCCTCGAGAAACTCCTTTTAGCCTGATTCACCTCCGGAATTTAACAACTTTGGCAGAAGCAGGAGCTAGAGTTGTCCCAGCTATTCCCGCTTGGTATCACAAACCCCAAACCATAGAGGATATAGTTGATTTTGTAGTTGCTCGTGTTTTAGATCAACTAGAGATTGACTGCATTCCAATTCAGAGATGGCAAGGATAAACCCTAAGTTCTATTCAAAATTCGATGCTATGAAAAATTTAAACAATCATTTGGAATTTTAAATTTGAGTTAAGCAAGGTCATTGCTAATCTCAAACATAGATGTCATTATTTCTTCGTCTAATACTAATGACCAATAATCAATGACTAATGACTATTAATTATGGCTGTAATTCGCTTATTTTTATTAGTAGGGGTGATGGGATCACTAACGCTGTTGTTAGTGCAAAATTGGTCACCTGTCCTACCACTTACGTTTTTGGGTATGCGGACGCAGTCTTTACCATTAGCGTTATGGATTTTGTTTAGCACTGCGGCTGGTACTTTTACATCTTTACTCATAGCGAGTTTGTTTAAATTGTCAAATTACTTTGTGGGACAACAACGTCAAACCTCGCTCAAATCATCAGCCTCTAATACGAGTGCCAATTCAACTTCCAGGAGAGAACCCATACCTCGAACAGAAGCATCTCAAGAGCCGACAAGCAAAACACAGTCCAGAGCAAGTAACGCGTCAGATGATTGGGATATAGAGAACAGTCAAGATGATGATTGGGACTTTGAGGAAAGCAAGAATGTTGCGTCTGCTCCTAATTCTCAAAATACACGGGTTAATGACTCTAAAACCAACGAACGTCAACAAGACTCTAAAAGCAGTTCTAAGTCAAGCTCAGCTTACTCATACGGCTACCAAGAACCAAAAGATTCTGGAGTGGGAAAAACCGAGTCCGTATACGATGCTGATTACCGAGTCATCGTACCTCCCTATCAAACACCGACTACCAATCAAGCTGAAGATGATGATTGGGGGTTTTTTGATGATGACGATTCTGAGAAAGATAAACGTTCCCTATGACTAGAGGCGCGAAAAATCGTATACAGCATCTTTACAAGTATCACCCTAGAGAAGACAAGCATATCATTACATCTACAGCTAGAGCCGTAAGATAAAGACTGTGTTCATTTATCCTCCTAGCAAAGCGGTACTAGATCCCACAACGCTCACGAGATTCTTGTTTAACTTGACCGATCATTGCAGCTTCCTGCAAAATCATGAAAGCATTAAAGTCTTCCAAGTCATAGCGGGTTGTTAATAGGTGTCGCAGCTGATTTTCTGCTTCAACCGAAAGGTAACCAGTTGCTAAAGCTTTTTGGACAATATCACGAATCCGAATCATGGTTGAAACCTCAAACGACCACATTTATTTATTCACCCTTATTTTGATAAGGTATGCAGTAGTTTTCGTATCTCAATGCTTAAATTGGCTAAAGCTTTTGGACATATCATTTGAAAATAAGTCATATTTTACACCTCGACCTACAAACAATCATTTGTTGATGAGAATTGGGGCTTGATACAACTAGATAATCGATAGATATCAGCTTGTTTCGTAGTGTATTGGTAGAAACACAGTGTTATCTAAAGCTAAGGCAATTTACGCTCTTCATATAATCTTACTTGTCTGTATTGACTGCCATATTGCTTATAAAGTTTCAAAAAAAGTTGTGAAACTTATGTTAATTTTTATGGCTAAAGACTTTTTTATCGTTCGATCCCAAAAATTATTTTAAATGAACTTCTGAAAGTTTGCTCTCAAACACCAGAAAAAGGTGTAAAAATTGAAAATTGTCTTTTAAAAATGATGAATTTTTTGTATTTTTTAGATTGTTTTATTGTAGAGGATGGATTTGAATCCATTTTGTGCAGTGCCTGTTTCTATGAGTTGACTTGCTAAAAAACAAACAGTTGGGAGCGCAAAAATTAGTGTAGGAAGCTATAGAATTATTACAAAAGCGCTCACTCATTGAGTGGCAAGCGTCTAGCTGTTGCCAAATTTTAGTTTAAAAGGAGTATATTCGTAAAGAAATATATAGAGATTTATCGCTCGTTGCTATGAAAAAAGCAGATAAAGACAATTGAGATGGCGACGGAGAAAACGTTCTTCTGTAGATACGTGCTATAGCGCGTATCTTATTTCAACAATCAATCATCAACTAACAATAGAAAATTGCGGATGACAACAGAAAATTTATTGCAAGGAATCAACCTGTACTTAATTGGGATGATGGGCGCTGGAAAGACGACAGTGGGACTCGCACTCTCCAAGCAACTGAGTTATAGGTTTATAGATATTGATGAAGCTATTACTAAATTAGCAGGACGAACAATCAGTGAATTGTTTGCCCAAGAAGGCGAAGCCGCATTCCGGGAACTAGAAAGCAAAACTTTAGCACAAGTTTGTGCTCACCAAAAGTTGAGTGTAGCTACTGGTGGCGGTATTATCTTGCGACGAGAAAACTGGAGTTACCTGCACCACGGTTTGATTGTCTGGCTTGATGTACCAGTGGAAGTACTTTACACACGTTTAGCAGAAGATACGACAAGACCACTACTACAAGATGTAGATCTTAAAGCAAAGCTGCGATCGCTTCTCGAACAAAGACAAGCACTCTATGCCCAAGCCGATCTGCGAATCACTGTAAGCGTTGACGACACAACCGAGCAAATTGCCACACGAATCATTCAGGCAATTCCTCCTGTTTTGAAACCAGAGAAATTACCTCCATCCGTTTCATAACAAGAGGACTTCTTGGAACAGAGTTATTGTTGTCCCGACGAACCCTCTCTCTACTCACGATCCACTCTCCACTCACCATTGTCAATATTGCTTTCGCCATATAAGCTAAAATGCTTATAGGCTACTGATACAGCATAAACTTTCCCATCATCTAAGTTGTATTGTATTTTATCAAAACTACAACCGCTATAAACTGTCAACAGTTTCCCATAATGATTAACGATACTGAGTACATTAAGCAAGATGCAGCCACTCGCGTACAAGTACTGAGTGAAGCATTACCTTACATTCAGCGCTTTATAGGTCGAACTATCGTCGTAAAATACGGTGGCGCGGCGATGAAAGATAGCAATCTCAAAGATAAAGTCATCCGCGATATTGTCTTCTTGTCCTGTGTAGGTTTGCGACCAATTTTGGTACATGGCGGTGGACCTGAAATTAACAGTTGGTTAGATAGACTAGGCATTGAACCCCAATTTAAGAACGGTTTACGAGTGACTGATGCCCTGACAATGGATGTCGTAGAAATGGTTTTGGTCGGTCGAGTTAATAAAGAAATTGTTACCCTGATCAATCAAGCTGGTGGTTCGGCAGTCGGACTGTGCGGTAAAGATGGTGATTTAATCACAGCTCGTCCTCAAGGTCAAGAAGACATTGGTTTTGTTGGAGAAGTTAGTGGTGTAAATATCAAAATTTTAGAAACACTTGTTAACAATGGCTATATTCCTGTAGTGTCAAGTGTTGCAGCAGATGAAGCAGGACAAGCTTATAACATTAACGCCGATACCATAGCTGGAGAAATAGCAGCTGCTATGGGAGCAGAAAAATTAATTTTGCTGACTGATACCAGAGGGATTTTAAAAGATTATAAAGACCCGTCAACCCTGATTCCTAAAGTAGATATTCAAGAAGCCCGCCAACTCATTACTACTGGCATAGTTGGCGGTGGGATGATACCAAAAGTCAATTGTTGTGTGCGATCGCTCGCTCAAGGAGTCGGTGCAGCACATATCATAGATGGCCGCATTCCTCACGCCCTATTACTAGAAATTTTTACTAATATCGGGATTGGAACGATGCTCATCGGCTCTAAATTTATGCCGTAAAAAGGTGTCAGGAGCTAGAAGCCAGAATATATAATAACAATTCTGTGTAATCGGTAGATATGTCTCCTAGGAGTGATCCATAAAAATAAATAGCACTACGGATTGGGGAATATTACGACTACGACCAGAGATCTAGAATGAACTGCTGGGCATTTATTTCTTGGCAATATGCTAGAGCTTTTCTCTTTGATTCAGTAGGTAAGCGCGTGGAAACACATTTAGAAATTGCTAAAACTCGATATCAGGCAGGAAAAGTTGCTTTTGAAAATGGGCAATATAGAGAAGCCGTTGAACAACTCGAAAAGGCAAGTGCCCTATTGGTTCGCAATTCTCGCCTTGGTGGAGAGGTTCAAATTTGGTTGGCAACAGCTTATGAAGCCGCAGGACGCAATGAAGATGCGATCGCTTTATGCGAAAAACTCAAACGCCACCCCGATCCCGAAACTAATAAAGAATCACGGCGGTTGCAGTACATCTTTCAAGCGCCCAAGTTACAACGTCCAAAGGAATGGATGACAGAAATTCCCGATTTGGGTACATTGCAAGACTCTGAAACCAAAATACGTTTGAGTGCTAAGACGAGCAAATCTTCTGTCACGCCAGAGCTTACCGAGCCAAAATTCGACGATCTCGCTCAGATTAATACCAGAGATAATCGCTTTATCTGGGTGGCATTAATTGCGATTGGTTGCACTATAGCGGCATTGGTTTGGTATAGTTTTTAACGAAGTGAGAACATTCGCATTCAGATCTCAGCCATCAGCCGTAACGCAAATGTTGCTTGTAAGGATTCAGCGATATATGAAAAAAAGTTTAGGACTGGTATTCAGAGCATTTGATTTTGTACTGGGGAAATTTAATCGTGTTTTTGCAATTCATAATTCCTCTGTTAAAGTTTGCCACGGAGAGAAACCCTACCACTCCTCGCCTACGGGTAACCTGCCGGATGCTCAGGCTAAAACGCAAGTTTCCGCAAAATCTCACATCAAAAATTCCCTTGTAGGTCTGGTGCTGTTAGTATCCCTACTACTGTCTGGTTGTGTCCAATATGACGTAGGTCTGACCTTTAGTAACCAGAATCGTGGCGAACTGGTGCAGCACATTAAGTTGGGAGAACGCTTAACGAGTTTTAGTGGTGATTCCGTATACGAATGGTTAAACAGTATAGAAAATCGCGCTCGTAAATTGGAAGGTAAAACGCAACGACTTTCAAACGAAGAAATTATTGTGACAATTCCTTTCAGTAACCCTCAAGAGTTACAATCCAAATTTAACAAGTTTTTCCAACCCACTAGCAATCGAAAATCTGATTCTTTTCAGGGATCGTCAGACTCGGAACTACCGAAGATTGAATCAAACTTACTGTTGAATCAGAATAATTTTTTACTCGTAGTCCGAAATCGATTGATTTATGACTTGGATTTGCGATCGCTTGCTCTAATTGCGAGTAAAGCTTTGGTCCTGGCTCATCCTGGTTCAATTCTAG
The DNA here is from genome assembly GCA_029379265.1 of Rhizonema sp. NSF051. Taxonomy (GTDB): domain Bacteria; phylum Cyanobacteriota; class Cyanobacteriia; order Cyanobacteriales; family Nostocaceae; genus Rhizonema. The sequence goes on along the minus strand of JAQYWN010000002.1, from coordinate 17,135 downwards.
ATTTAGAATTCAGCTTGAAGACTCCTTGGGGTGCCAGAAATATTCTCTTAACAGAAAATGCGATTCCGCCACAAATTAATAAGAATCAGTTCCTGTGGAAGCTACAACCTGGGGAACTAAACCATATAGAAGTCGTTTTCTGGCTTCCCAGTCCCATAGGTATTGGTACGTTATTTATTATTTTGTTTGTCTGGGCAGGAATATATCTGAGATACAGTTTTATGCCTGATCCCAGAATTCAGTTTAATTTGTAAATAAATGTTGATAGTTAATAGTTGATTGCAATTAACCATTAACTATCAACCTTTAACGAACGCTGAAAAACTAAGGCGATAAGCGCTGAATATTCCAACTGCCATTATCTAATAAAGTATAAAGCAAGCGATCGTGCAGACGACTGGAGCGTCCTTGCCAAAACTCAATTTCTGTGGGGATCACTCGGAAACCTCCCCAGTGATGGGGGCGCAAGACATCTTGATGTTGATATTTTATTTGTAGTTCCTGTAACTGTCGTTCAAGAACTTCGCGACTTTCTATCACCTCACTTTGATTCGACGCCCATGCACCAAGGCGACTGTTAAAAGGACGGCTGTGATAATACTCATCCGACTCCTTTTCTGAAACTTTCTCTACACGTCCACAAATGCGGACTTGGCGTTCTAGTTCTCCCCACCAGAAAACCAGGGACGCCAGGGGATTTTCTGCTAACTCTTGTCCTTTATGACTGTTGTAATTTGTGTAGAAAACAAAGCCCCGACAATCAAAATCTTTCAGTAGGACAATTCTTGCTGAAGGTTTACCTTCCGGAGTAGCTGTGGCAAGAGTCATTGCATTTGGTTCCAAAAGTTGAGTGGAGAGTGTCTGGTCAAACCATTTTTTAAATTGTATAAAAGGATTAGGGTCAACCTCGGTTTCGCTCAAACCCTGTAAAGTGTAGTCTTTGCGAAGATCGGCTATATTCTTGTCCATGATGATTTGCTTCGGTGAATATCGGTTACGCTAATATATGTCTTTGCTAAAAATACTTAGCATAATTATTAGCGTCAACAGAGTATTATTCTGCCAAGGAGCTCTTAAAAAAAATTGCAAAAAATGCGCCGTGCAACGTCTATTCAACGTTTGTTAATCTATGGTCTGAGCGGTCCGGTCATCGCTCTGAACATCTGGCTGTTATCCTCAGTTTTTCAGTATTTTCAGCGTCCATTTAGCATCCTCGCTGTTGCAGCAATTCTGGCTTTTTTACTAAGCTATCCAGTTAAGTTCTTGGAACGTGCCCCCATGACTCGTTCTCAGGCTGTGATCATTGTGTTACTGGCTACTTTAACGCTTTTAGTCATTTTAGGCGTGACACTGGTGCCAATGGTATTAGATCAAACAAACCAACTGTTACGAACGATACCTAGCTTGGTAGAGAGCAGTCAAAAAAACTTACAAAATTTACAAGATTTAGCGAAAAAACGACATTTGCCATTAGATTTGCACGTTCTCAGCACACAAATCAATGCTAACATCGAAGGATGGGCGCAACAGCTGGCAAGTAATGCTGTGGGTGTAGCCGGAACCCTACTGTCAGGGTTACTGGACCTAGTATTAGTAGTCGTGCTGGCGTTTTACATGCTCTTATATGGCAACCAAGTTTGGCTGGGTTTAATTAATCTGCTGCCATCTAATATTAGTGTTCCTTTTACGAGTTCTTTGCGGCTAAATTTTCAAAACTTCTTTATTAGCCAATTGTTGCTGGGGTTGTTCATGATAGTGACCCTCACCCCAATTTTCTTAATTCTTAAGGTGCCGTTTGCCCTATTATTCGCTATACTAATCGGCTTATCTGAACTCATTCCCTTTATTGGAGCAACTTTAGGCATTGGTCTAGTGACTATTTTGATTTTGCTGCAACAACAATGGTTGTTAGCAGCTGAAGTGGCTGGGGCAGCAGTTGTCATGCAGCAACTTAAGGATAACCTATTGGCTCCCAGATTATTAGGCGAATTTATCGGACTTAATCCCATCTGGATTTTTGTCTCTATTTTGATGGGATTCGAGATTGGTAAATTGCTAGGAACAGTCGTTGCTGTTCCAATTGCTGGTACCATTAAAGGCACCTTCGATGCGCTCAAAAGCAACAATTCTGTTAAGGAATCAGAACTCAGGACTCAAAATGATATAACTTAAAGTCAGAGGTTTCAAAAAAGAAAACTAAAGTCCTGACTAAGGTCATAATATTCTGAATTCCAAGTTATCCTCAAATCATTTCTCAGTGTTCTACTAAAAAAACGTATTTTGGAACACAATTAACCACAAAAAAGGCGTTCATCAAGTATAAAATACTATTAGTGCGTACTTGCTTGTTGAGCATTGTTACTATACAATCTTGATGTGTATCTGTAAAGCTTGCATTTATCAATAGCTATTCGTGGATGATGCGTGGGCTAGTGGCTAACAGCTAATTGTGTTTCCCAATCTCTGAGGAGAAACTTTTGTAAGGATTTCGCGATCTTATAATATAGGACTGCTAACAACTTATTAACCCATTATAGCTGACGGCACGACTGCTTACTACTAGTAACTTAAATTATTAGATTATCAAGTTGCACAATTTTAGCGCACAATTCAAAATAGTATTGATCTCAAAGATTGGGGAACAATTAGGTCAAATTCTTTAGGTAATACTTAGGTTTCCAATGAGACAAGTTAACTTTGTCATAATTTTTATTTTGTGTCTGGCTTTCGCATTATTTACTATCGAAAACACTGAAGCAGGAACAATTCATATTGTCCCTAACTTACAGGTGCAAGCACCGATCGCCGTTGAGTTGCTCTTAGCAGTTGGTTTAGGTGCAGTTTTTGCTTGGATGTTCAGTATCTGGACACAACTACAACGACAGTTAGCATTTAGTCAACAAGTTCGCCAACAAAATTACCAAATTAAGGAATTGGAGAGTAAGGTTGAACAATATCAGGTAGAAATTCAATCATTACAACTAGCACTACCACCTTCCTCAGGTGATTCTTTAAAGGAACTAGCTAATGGTTAGTAGGAACGTGGGAACGTGGTTAATAGGAACGTGGTGACTAGAAAAACTAACAACCACCAGTAACCAAAAACTAACAACCGCCAACTAACAACCAACAACTACCAACTCTCAATTTTTTAAACTTGTCGATGGATGCTTCCGAGCTATTGGAAACAATTACACTGCTTATTCACCAAGCTGAGCAGGGCGAAATAGACCCTTGGGATGTCAAGGTGATTGAGGTGATTGATCGATACATAGAACTCATGGCACCGGAGACAATAACAAGAAGTTATGAAACTGATTTATCTAAATCAGGACAGGCTTTTTTGTCAGCTTCAATGCTTGTCTTATTCAAGGCAAACACTCTAATGGAATTGCAATCCGCAGTCGAAGAACAAGAGGCTGTCGTCGAAACAAATGAAGACGAGTTGAGACATCAGGGTTCGAGATTGCCGTTAGAAAAGCACTTGCGTCGTCGCCCAATAGCAATGCCGCCGCCGAAACGCCGTGTGACTCTGCAAGAGTTGATCGAGCAATTGCAAGTCATGGCACAACAGCTGCAACTTGTAGACAAAGCAAGCAAAACTGTCCGATCCCGACGTCAACCTAGTCTTCAAACTATGCGAGCAGCGCTCTCGTTAGCTCACCAGGAAAATCTGACAGAAGTGGCTTCGGAATTAGAGCAGGTGTTGCAACAAAAGGCAATAGAATGTTCGCAAAAAAACTGGTTGAATCTCGAACAGCTTGTAGAATTATGGGTCGAGACAAAGCAAGCAAACCAAAATCAGTCTACTCACCAGTCACATAACAGCCAATTGATTAGTGTTTTCTGGGCACTGCTACTTCTATCCGCTCAATCTAAGATAGAAATATATCAAGAGGAGTTCTACCAGGATATTAAGATTCGTTTATTAACAGAGTTAGCAAGCAATAGTAATTCCTTGGAAGTGCCTTTGTGCTGAGTAAGCTTGTCATGATGAGAGACTTCTAACTAACGCCTGTTGAAAAAATGAGAGATTAGCGATACCTTTTATACTTATGATTCTACTTAGTTCAATTACTAACCGTAATTTTTGGGATGACTGATAACAGAAATAAATTGATGATCAAGTATCAATTGATGAATCGTAAACTGGCTTGTGGTTGAGGAATAAATATCTATGAAAGCGATGATTCTTGCAGCTGGTAAGGGTACTCGTGTACGTCCAATTACCCACATAACTCCCAAACCGATGATGCCCATCCTGCAAAAGCCAGTGATGGAATTTTTACTAGAACTGTTACGCCAGCATGGATTTGACCAAATTATGGTCAATGTTAGCCATCTGGCAGAAGAAATTGAAAGCTATTTCCGAGATGGTCAGCGATTTGGCGTGCAAATTGCCTATTCTTTTGAAGGTCACATTGTTGACGGTACATTAGTGGGAGAAGCGATTGGTTCGGCTGGTGGAATGCGTCGTATTCAAGACTTCTCGCCATTTTTTGATGACACCTTTGTCGTATTGTGCGGCGATGCTTTAATCGATTTGGATTTAACAGCAGCAGTAAAATGGCATAAATCCAAAGGAGCGATCGCGACCATCGTGATGAAATCTGTCCCACGAGAAGAAGTTTCAAGCTACGGTGTCGTCGTTACCGATGAAAGCGGTCGAGTCAAAGCTTTCCAAGAAAAACCAAACGTCAACGAAGCCCTCAGCACCAACATCAATACGGGTATTTACATCTTTGAGCCGGAGATCTTAGATTATATACCTTCTGGTGTAGAATATGACATTGGTAGCCAGCTGTTCCCGAAACTAGTAGAAATCGGTGCGCCCTTCTACGCCATCCCAATGGATTTTGAATGGGTAGATATTGGTAAAGTACCAGATTACTGGCGAGCAATTCGTGGTGTTTTGCTTGGGGAAATAAAAAACGTCCGCATCCCCGGACATGAAGTTGCACCTGGTATTTACACTGGCTTAAATGTCGCAGTGAATTGGGACAAAGTGGATATTACAGGTCCAGTTTATATAGGTGGGATGACCCGGATTGAAGACGGAGTAAAAATTGTCGGTCCAGCTATGATTAGTTCCAATTGCTGGATATGTAGTGGCGCAATGGTAGACAACAGCGTGATTTTTGATTGGTCACGACTCGGACCGGGAGTCAGCTTAGTTGATAAGTTGGTGTTTGGGCGTTACTGCATAGATAAAACTGGAGCAACCATAGACCTGCAAGCTGCTGCTTTAGACTGGTTGATTACTGATGCCCGTCATACGATCCCATCCCATACCCCCCTAGAAGGGCAGGCGATCGCGGAATTGCTGAGGACTAATGGAACTTAGTGGTTAGTGATTAGTAGTTATTATTCGGAATAAAATAAAACAAATTAATAACTACTAACCACTATCTTTACAAAGCCAAGTACGTATACCTTCTTAAACTTTGTTCATAGGTTTGGAGTAGTCGCTGAGATTCCGCTAAAGTAATACGATTTTCTTCTAAAGCGTGTTCGCAGCGTTGGCGAATACTCTCCACCATATCCTCAGAATCGTACTGCACGTAGCTCACAACTTCACTCATGGTGTCACCCTTGACAACATGTTCAATTTGGTATCCTTTGGGAGTCAATTGAATATGAACAGTATTAGTATCGCCAAATAAGTTGTGCAAATTGCCCATAACTTCCTGGTAAGCTCCGTTGAGGAACATTCCCAGGTAGTATGGTTTTCCTGGAGTATACGAATGCAGTTCTAAAACAGACTTCACATCTCGGAGGTCAATAAAACGGTCGATTTTGCCGTCACTATCGCAGGTAAGGTCGGCTAAAATTCCCCGCTGCGTTGGTTCCTCACCTAAACGGTGTATTGGCATGATCGGAAAGAGCTGATCGATAGCCCAACAATCAGGTGCTGATTGAAACACAGAAAAATTAACGTAGTAGATGCTCGCCATAATTTTTTCTAAGTCTTCCAAGTCATCAGGTACGTAATCGTGCTGTCTGATGATATTCAGTATTTTCTGGCAACAAGCCCAGTAAAGCCGTTCAGCTTTAGCTCTTTCAGTAAGACTCAAAATCCCCAAGTTAAAGCGGCTGATTGCTTCTTCTTTAAATTGGGCGGCGTCGTGGTAAAACTCTTGGTAATTTTCGGTGTTGATAGATTGGAAAGTTTCCCAAAGGTAAAGAACAATTGGAGATTCTCCCTCTTTTGGCGGATCTATTGAGTCAGAGGGAATGTCACTGGTACTGAGAACATCAAAAATTAACACTGACTGATGGGAGGCGATCGCACGTCCACTTTCACTAATCAGTGTTGGGACGGGAATATTTCGCTCTGTACAGGTATCCCTTAACTCTGCTACGATATCGTTGGCATAGTTCTGCATGTTGTAATTTTTCGAGGCATAGAAATTGGTCTGCGAGCCGTCGTAATCCACCCCCAAGCCGCCTCCAACATCAAGATACTTCATATCCGCCCCTAATGCTGCTAATTCTACGTAGATGCGGCTAGCTTCCTGAATAGCGTCTTTGATCACATTAATGGCAGAAATTTGTGAGCCAACGTGGAAGTGTAGCAATTGTAAAGAATCCAGTAGATTAGCTTCGCGTAACTTGTCTACTGCGCCGATAATTTCCGGGATTGTCAGACCAAATTTAGCGCGATCGCCGCTTGAAGTTCCCCAGCGACCCATTCCATGAGTACTGAGTTTAGCTCTAACACCAACAATCGGCTTGATACCTAACTGACGATTGGCCTCAATTACCAAATCGACTTCTTCTATTTGCTCTAAGACGATAATTGGCGTTTGTCCGAGTCTTTGAGCCAACATCGCTGTTTCGATGTATTCTTGGTCTTTATAGCCGTTGCATATTAACAACGCTCCTGGTGTATCCAATAATGCCAAAGCAATCATTAGTTCTGGTTTGGAACCAGCTTCTAAGCCAAATTGATGAGGTCTGCCAAACCTTACTAAGTCTTCTACTAAGTGTCGTTGCTGGTTACATTTGACAGGAAATACGCCACGGTAAATCCCAGAGTAGTTATAGCGAGCGATCGCCTTGGAAAAACACGCATTTAACCGCTCAATGCGGTCCTCCAAAATATCAGAAAAGCGAATCAACAGGGGCAATCCTAAGTTACGCTGCTTGAGAGCGTTAACTAATTCAAACAAATCTAGAGAGCCACCGTGATCGCCTTTAGGAGCAACAGTGATATGACCAGCAGCATTAATCGAAAAATAAGGTTGTCCCCAACCTTCAATGCGGTAAAGTGCTTCACTATCCTCAATTTTCCACGAACGGTGCGTGTCTATTGAAGTAGTCGGTGGCAATAGTTTTTTAGTCTGACGATTACTCACTTCAACCTCGCTTCCATTGGACGCCGATGTAACGGCTTGATCATCTGATGTAGCAGTTGACTCAACATGCATTGCTTACTAACCTCTGTGTGTCACCCACAAACTAACAATTTAACTTATCTGGACATACATGTACTCAGAGATTGCTTTATGAATGTTAATCTCAAGTTGGTCATTCATCATGCGTCATCGGTTATTTGTCATCATTTATTGACAAATAGCAAACCACAAAGGACAAATGACCAAGAAAGAACTCAGAAGTCAGGAGCCAGGAGCCAGGAGTCAGAATGAAAAGTGTGCGACTGATGGATGAGTATAGGGTTCAACCCCCCATTAAATGCATTCAGAATTCTGAATTCTGAATTCTGACTCCTTCTTCATGACATGTTTACTAAGTTTTAGGAGATAGCTTTGGAACGTACATTCTTAGCAATTAAACCAGATGGCGTACAGCGCGGACTTGTCGGTGAAATTATCCGTCGCTTTGAAAACAAGGGCTTTACCCTCGTTGGCTTAAAGTTCACGAAGGTCAGTCGGGAATTAGCTGAACAGCACTACGATGTTCATAAGGAAAGACCTTTTTTCGGCAGTTTAGTGGGATTTATCACTTCTGGTCCCGTGGTGGCTATGGTTTGGGAAGGTGATGGCGTTGTCACCACTGCCAGGAAGATGATTGGAGCAACAAACCCACTTACTGCAGAACTAGGCACGATCCGAGGTGATTTTGGCATTAACATTGGTCGTAACCTCATCCACGGTTCCGATGCTATTGAAACAGCACAACGGGAAATAGCTCTATGGTTCAAGGATGAAGAATTGGTTGGTTGGCAACCTCATTTGACACCTTGGCTGCACGAATAACGCCAATAAAGTTATTCGTCATGAGTAAGGAATAAAAAATCTAACTCCTCGCCTCCAGTACGGGCGGGTTTAATTGAAATCGTATATGAGCAAACACGATATCTATATTAAACCTGCCCATATTTCACGCCTCTTAACCGATCTTCCCGACTTCCTCTCTATCTATGACTTCGGGTTTTTCCGTTTCCTCTACTGTTTGTGATATTTGTGGAGGAGTTCGTTTGGAAAATCCCCAAGCTAAAATCAGAGAGATTGCAGCGATCATCGCCCACTCCGGAGGTACCAAAGTATCATTAACTACCTTTAAGAAGAGTCTTAAGCCGACCAGTGCCACAGTGATATAACCAGCATCCTCTAAGTGGACAAATTCATCCAACCACTGGATAAATAAACCTGCCATAAAGCGCAAAGCAATAATGCCAATGGTAGCGCCTGTTAGTACCAGCCACGTTTCATTAGAAACAGCGATCGCCGTCGTGACGCTATCGAGAGAAAAAGCTAAATCTGTCAGTGCAATTACAGGTATAACTTGCCAAAGAGAGTTATAACGGGAACCAGATTTTCCATCTTCTTCGCTTTCGTTAGCCTTAAAATGTTGGAATACCAGCCACAGTAGGTAAGCGGCACCAAGTAACTCAAACTGCCATAACTGTTGCACCCAGGTAGCTGTCAGAAGTAACCCGATTCGCAGGACATAGGCAACTACCAAGCCAATGTTAAGTGCCTGATTTTCGAGTTTTTTGTCTTCTAGCTCTTGGGCGATTGCTGCTAACGCGATTGCATTGTCAGCAGAGAGCACCGCCTCTAACAAGATGAGGATGCCAAGGACGACAAGAGCTTCAACGCTGAAGTGAAAGTGTAGGTAGTCTGAAATTTGGTCAAGCATTCCACGTTTCTCAAACGAAAATAAAAAACTACTAGTAAACGGTAATTTATATATAAAAGCACAACAAAATGCTACTTTGTTAAGCTTATCACCCGATTAAAGTCCGTTGAATTCAACAGCCTAACTAAGCTGGTACCTCTTTATTATCCTACCGTTAGTTTAAATAAAGCTGAGTTTAGTTGCTGGTAAACAAACATAATTGAAGTTGGTATATATTTTGACTCAATTGACACCATGTTTTTACTAACGGAAAATATGATATTTGTCAAGTAAAAAAGTAGTTTTTATAGAGGTTTTATTTTTGGTGGGGAGCGACTTCGCGCCTTTGCGTGATATCATGTTCTGTTGAACACTTATAATAATGTTTGTACTTATAACTCATTTGCCGAACATGATATGAGATTGTGAGATTTAAAATCATCGTCTACGTAATTCTTGGAGCCAGCAAGAAAGCTCTTTCACTTCTTCAAGAGATAAATGCTTGATCGCAAGCTTTATTTCAAGAAATCTAGTATAGCAAATTCTACTTAATATTTACGGGATATCCTGCCAGGGCTATTTTATTTTAGAAACTGAGTATATTGTCTGTTAGTCGCGCTTAGTTCACTTACGAGTTTGCCCCCGCCACTTTCCTCTTACTAAACGAATTTCGTCGTAACTGTAGCTTTCGCCAAGATATTCTTTAATTGGATTCAGAGAAATATCGCCAAGAGTGTCTAAAACCTGCCAAATTTTTTGCTGGCGTTCTAAGGGAATTAACTGATTTAAATCTACTGGCTGATTTTTCTCAACTAAATCTGAAAGGTGACGGATAATTGTTGTTGGACGAATATTACGTTTTTGGGCAATTTCTTTCACATTAAAGCCTTGCTGATGTAGCTGTAATGTGTATAATTCTGTTTCTGAGGGTGAGTTGACTACATGTGTGGAATAATCCTCTAGTGTTAGTAAACCTTGTTCAGTACGGTAGGCGCAAATTTCAGCGAGGAATTTGTCTCCATATTGGGCAAGTTTGTGGCTACCAACACCAGAAAGTTTACTAAATTCTACTTTTGTTTGAGGTTGTACTTGGGCCATCAATTTGAGGGTAGAATCTTGAAAGATCACATAGGGTGGTACAGATTGTTCATCAGCAAGTTGTTTGCGAAGCGATCGCAACCTCTGCATAAGGACTTCCACTTCTGCTGCTTTTTCATTACCGTATTCCGCCGTAATCTTTTGTACTACGGGAACAGCAATCGATACAGTTCGCTGTCGCCGCATGACTTCCCAACTGAGGGCGTTAAGTCTCAGTACTGAATAACCATCATTCGTTTGTTCTAGTAATCCTTGATGCAATAGCGATCGCCCCAGCATTCGCCACTCATCCAAACTTCTATCCTTGCCGATCCCATAGGTAGAAAGCTTGTCATGTTCGTTCTGATTAATTTTCTGATTTTTCGCTCCCCGCAACACATCAATAATGTGAAGCATTCCAAACCTTTCTTTACATCGTGCCACACAAGATAAAAACTTCATCGCTTCTATTGTCCAATCTTGCATTGGTTTGGGATGACGGCAATTGTCACAGTTACCACAACTTCCTGGAAAACGTTCCCCAAAATAACCAAGTTGAATTGTGCGACGGCAATCTGTTCCTTCAGCATAATCTATCATCTGCCGCAGTTGCTGTTTGGCAATCAACTGTTCTTGGGAATCAGATCTTTGATTGATGAGAAATTCTATTGTTTTAATATCACCGTAACCGAAAAAAAGCGTACACCGAGAAGATTCTCCGTCCCTTCCTGCCCTTCCCGATTCCTGATAATAACTCTCTAAATTACGAGATATATCATAGTGAATCACAAACCGCACGTCAGGTTTATTTATTCCCATGCCAAAAGCAATCGTTGCCACCATAATTCGCGCATCATCACGAATAAACCGAGTCTGGTTTTTTGAGCGTTCTTCATCAGTTAATCCGGCATGATAAGACAAGGCGGAAATCTTATCGTGTTCCAGTTTCAACGTGATTTCATCAACTTTTTTACGTGTCAGGCAATAGATAATTCCCGAACCTTCATTTTCTCGGATAATTTCTAAGAGTTCGGTATAAGCAGACTTCGTCTTAGGACGTACTTCGTAGTAAAGGTTTGGGCGGTTGAAGCTGGCAACGTGAACAGTTGGTTGCTTGAGAGCGAGTTGTTGGATAATATCACTGCGGACGCGATCAGTGGCTGTGGCGGTGAGGGCAAGAGTGGGGATATCAGGATAGCGTTTTCGTAGAGATTTCAGTTGGCGATACTCCGGACGAAAGTCGTGTCCCCACTCAGACACACAGTGGGCTTCATCAATGGCAAAAGCAGAAATGCCAACTTGATGATGGACTAAATCGAGAAATGGCAGAAAGCGATCGCTAAGTAACCTTTCGGGGGCAACGTAAAGCAGTTTCACCTTCCCATTGACAATCGCTTCTTCACGCGATCGCGTTTGATATGAGTTAAGACTACTATTGAGAAATGTTGCCGCAATACCGTTATCTCGCAGTGCTTCTACTTGATCCTGCATCAAGGCAATCAACGGCGATACCACAATACTGATACCTTTTTTCAGCAATGCTGGTAGTTGAAAGCACAACGATTTTCCCCCTCCCGTCGGCATCACAACCAGTAAATCCCGATTTTGGAGCGCACCTTCTATAATTTGCCGTTGTCCTGGGCGGAAGTTGTCGTAGCCAAAGTAATGTTTTAACGCTTGTTCTAAATTGGAATACTGAGCCATAGGTGACTGTTTGACAAGGGAGGCATATAAGATAAGCCCTGTCCTAAATCATAACCAATACTAGGTTAGAGGGGGAATAAGCGCACTGTATTAAATAAGCTCTTGCCCTCAAGCATGATCTTCGGTGCTTTGCTGCTGCTAAAAGTTCCGACAATGTGTGGTTTCCTTAAAGATTGAACGATCTTTTGATACCGATTCAACCCATGCCTAAAAATTTATGCTCCCGGCATGATGACTGGAATAGGTTGATTCTTGTGCTTTCGATAGATCAGGAAGTCACTATCTAGGGTTAAGACAATGCTTCCTGGATAGCGCTCTGCCATTCGTACCAGACTTGCATCAGCCAAGGATATGGGAACAGAAATATATCGGGTTAATAGCTCAGTAATTGACTCAACTTCTTGATTGAGCTGAAAAGCAACCAAAATTTGCTGACTTTTGAGTAATTCAACTAAAGTTTCTCGCCCATTGCTCACACGTTGCAATAAGAACCATGCTTCTGAAATAACTGCTTCACAAGAAAGTAATGGAGGTTGGATTGTGGCAAGTTCTGTCGTTACCCAAGAGTGATAATGATCACGGCGATCAATGAAAGCTATCAGGGGACCAGTGTCAAGGAGGATTGAGTCGCGCATCAAGCACCATATCCTTCCATGTACTCAGGATTAGTAGAAAGATCTCCCGGACCAGAGCCTGCACCGATATAAGCTTGGGCTGTTTCTAGAAAGGATTGAGCTGGTTGTACGTTCGGGGAAGGCAGTCTTTGCCGCTTGCTCGTGAGAAACTCTGCAAAGTTCAGAACCTCTTGTTGTTCAGCAGGAGACAGTCTTTGGAGTGTTTCAATAACTTGCTGTTGAATGGGCTGCATAAGGGAAATTTTCGTCTGGCATTAAAATCAATTATAAGAATGCTCGTTGAAAACCTCTGCGCTTGCTCCAAGAGACTTGGACTAACTTCAAGTCTTTTTCAAAGGATTGTGGATGTACATGCTGCATCCACAACCCAACAGAACGCAGTCGTGGCGAACGCCCCTACATCGGTATCTGTGGTATCTTCCCCAAGTTGTGCTCATCACTGTTTCATGAAAAGAGTGATGCCTGCGGCAGGCTACGCCTACGCATTTTCCACCTGCACTCTAAGTGTTTTTGTTCATTAAACTCACTAACGCTTCTATCAATGTCTGATTTTGTTCGTTCGTGCCTACCGTAATCCGCAGCTTATCCTCTAAACCAGGTTGCTTAAAGTAGCGCACCAAGATTCCTCGTTCTTTCAATGCCAAATAAAGAGACTCAGCATTTCCCTCTGGAGAAGTTGCCAAAACGAAGTTACCTTGAGAATCAAGCACTCTCCACCCCAGATTCTTCAAATCTACCGTTAGCTTCGCCCGTGAAATTTTCACTTTGTCGGCACAAGCATTCTTGTAGGCTTGATCCCGCATTGCTGCTGTACCCACGGCTATGGCGATCGCATCAATGTTGTAACTGTCTTTTACCTTAAATAAGCCAGCCAGCAGTTTTGGATTTGCAATCCCGAAGCCCATCCGCAAACCTGCCAAAGAATACCCTTTCGACATAGTACGCAAAACAATTACGTTCTCAAATTCTTGTACCAACGGTAACGCTGTATACTCAGCAAAGTCAGCGTATGCCTCATCAATCGCCACAATTCCCGATACTCGCTGTGCCAATTCCCGTAAATCGTCCAAAGGTACCGAGTGCCCGGAGGGGCTATTCGGAGAGGCAATAAACGTAATTGCTCCATTTGCCGCCACGAGATCCTCAATCGGTAACTGAAAGTTGCCATAAGGAACCTCAACCACGGACGCAGGTTGCATGGCTGCTAAAGTTCGATACAGCACGTACGTAGGCATGGGATACACGACTTTGCGTTGGCGTAGCCCGCCGCAGGCATCGCTCCCCTCCGCACAGGATCGGATCAGCACATTCAGTATCTCATCGCTTCCATTACCCACAATTACCCAATCCGCAGGTACTCCCAACGCATCGCTAACTGCTTGACAAAACTCTTTCGCAAATGGATCGGGGTAGCGCCGCAGCCACTCACTATCTAATGAACGCAGCACTTCCATCGCCTTAGGAGAAGGCGGATAGGGATTCTCATTTGTGTTGAGTTTGATAATTTTTGTTCCTGGTTTAGGTTGTTCACCAGGAATGTAGCCAGTCATGGCATCAATGGCAGGACGGAAGTAGCTCATACTTAGCATTTAGCTATCAGGAATCAGAAGAGTGAAGTATTATACTCACATAAGCGATATCGTTATTATCCAATTGCTGATAACTAACGGCTGAATGCTTACAAAGTAATCTTACCGTCAATCACAGTCACTGCCATGCCACCAATTAAAACGTCATCATCTTTGAGACTCACTTGCACTCTACCATCTCGTCCAAGGCTCTCTCCTTGAAATGCGATGTAAGTTTCGCCCACAGCATGCTGTTGATCTGTTGCTTTGAGATGTGCTGCTACACAGGCATTACCACTCCCACATACGGGGTCTTCATTGATACCTTGATCAGGAGCGAATGACCGTACTCGAACACCTATACTTTTGTCAATTGCATAGACTGTCACACCTACTATTCCCAGTTGATGACTGAGCGCTGCTAATTTGTCATTGTTAATCTCAAGGGAGTGAAGGATTTCTGGTTGCTCTAGGCGGGCAGTGAGCCAAACAGGACCTACATCAATTGCCAATGGATCGAGTAAACTAGTGGTTCCCATAGCTGTCATCAAAGGATTTAGAGCCATCGCAGTGTGCAGGATCTTTGGTGTTGGTACGCGAGCCAAAATCATACCGGAGTCATCAACCTGTAATGGAATAAGTCCTGCACCGCACTCTTGTACAAACGTCTTAGCGTCACGATCAACAATACCTGCTTCTCTGACAGCGTGAGCCGAACCAATGGTTGGATGTCCAGCAAACGGCAGTTCATTTTGAGTTGTAAAGATCCGCAGTCGATAATCAGCTTGCCGTGAGGATAGGATGAATGTTGTTTCTGAAAGATTTGTCCAGTTGGCAATACGCTGCATCTCTTCATCTTTTAATTCATCAGCGTTGAGAACCACTGCCACTGGATTACCGCGAAAGGGAATTGCGGTGAAGACATCAACTTGCTTGAAGGGTAGATTGCTCATTTTACATCACTGTGTTTACCTTGTAAAGCAGTATACAAACACGGCGATCATCTTTCACAGGTACACATTTGAACAATTTTAACTAGTACAGATTTTGAGGCGTTATGAGATCGCTCCCAAATCTTCGCAAGATCAGTTTATCCTCATCAGGTCGAGAGAGTGGCAGAATGTTATTGTAAAGTTTATTCACATTTGTCATTTATGCCAAAAGCAATCTGGAAGGGCACCACTTTAGCCGAAAGTGATAATACAGTAGTTGTGGAAAACAACCATTACTTTCCTCCTGAATCCATTAACAAGCAGTACTTTAAGGACAGTAACACCCATACGAGTTGTCCTTGGAAAGGTCTCGCCAATTATTACAGCATTGAAGTTAACGGAGAAGTCAACAAAGATGCTGCTTGGTATTATCCCAGCGCCAAGGAAAAAGCAAAGCAAATTGAAGGCTATGTAGCTTTCTGGAAAGGAGTAAAGGTCGAATCTTAGTTAGCCGTCCTGGCAAAAAATATCAGGGAATTAGGTAATGGTAATTGGGGTTTAATCATTGTTCTTTCTTTCTATTCCCCATTACCATTACCTTTTATTCTCTAGCAATTACTATATCATTAGACTTAATAACTGCATAAGCTTCTCCTCCCTCAACAAGTTCTAATTCTTCTGCAGATACTTTAGTGATAATTGAGGTAAGTTCAACTTTATGAACAATCTCCAGCGTAACTTCACTGTTAACTGCTCCTGTGACAACTCGTTTGACAACACCCTTCAAGATATTGCGGGAACTCACTTTTAGTGATTTCTTTTCACTTAGAACTTCTCTGTGATTATCAGTGTAAGCATCGTGAGCATAAGCATTAGGATTGCGAATATCCTCCGTTACTCTCCGCATATTTTGTCGCGAGGGTGGTAACGAATCAGGTGGTGGGGATTGCTTATTTAAACCCCGTACGAGTTCCCGCAAGATCTCAGTTTTGGTGCGTTGAGAAAGCTGGCAGAACTCTTCGAGAATTTTCTTTTCCTCCTCTGATGTCTGAAATGTAATCCATCCTTGATCTTTTCTAGGCATATATTTACCAATATTGTTGGTAATCTCTAATTATCTTGGTACAATCCTATCAGGCTTAAATCCTTTGAAAAACATTCTTTGCGATCGCATCTTTATCTCAAAAATTTCTTTCCTTGGTACATAAGCCAGTTTACTCCTAGCACAGGGCGAAGAAGTGGCTGTCCCGTTTCCTGTTGTAACACAATCCAACATCAATATACTTGTTTGCGCTGCTGTGATCACAGAGGATGCGATGGCAGCAATCAGTGCCTTTACATCAGTCAGTAAGAACACTCGTTAAGATCGATGATAATTTTGAGGGTACCAATGCCTATTGAACTTGGAATCCCAATTGTCCATCCTATTTAACAATAGTCAGAATATCCTGGCGGCCCAGAAATTGATACAGTTTTCATCTGGCGAGCAAGCTTAAGCTATCCAGTGGCAAAATCGGTTTCTTGTGCGATCGCCACTCGGAAGCCGTTAATCTGTGACAAATTTATGTATAGCAATCCTATTTAATTTGTGAAAATCTCGCCTGCTAAGATTCCCGACTTCTTAAAGAAGTCGGGAATCTTATTTTTCTTTCTTAAAAACTTGTAATATTTAGAACATGAGTGACATTCAAGACAACCTTCACTAGTCTGAAGTGAAATGTCAATGCATAACAGATGATTAAATATCCTCAACTTCAAGCTGAGCAGCCGTTACAGCATCAAAAGCGAAAGCAAAAATCAGTGGCATTGGACACTTTAACACATAAGTAGAAACAATGGCTACAATTGTGCCAATCACTGCCGATATAGACCACCATCTTTCCTCAAAGGTTAATCCTTTTTCGGCTTTAATGAACCTGAGTACTTTAGGCGGAATAGGTTCAGGCATGACTGCCCCTGGAGGAAAAGCCCAGTAATTGTTGTTCCGTTCCATAAATAAATCCGTCCAGCCATTGTCATGACACCATTCGTTAATCCATTCATCACTGTAATGTTTCATCTGCATGGGTGTAACTCACTTGGTAAATATTTAAAAACTTATGAGGTGAAGATTATCAATGCACCAACTATTAAAT
>JAQYWN010000027.1 GCA_029379265.1 Rhizonema sp. NSF051 | reverse complement strand
TTAATTGTAAAGCCGTCCTCAAAGGACGGGGTTTCAAACCCCAAAAATTCGATGACAATTCAGGGATGGGTAATGGCGATCGCAGTAGCGATCGCTCTCATGTTTCTCGCAATAATTTATATACACCCATTCCTAGCAGTAACTTCTCGTATCAAAGCAGATGCATTAGTTGTCGAAGGATGGATATCAGACGAAGCACTCAAACAAGCGGTTGCGGAAATTAACGTCAGTTCTTATCGCCTAATTTTTACTACAGGAGGCCCTGTTGACAGAGGCTCCTATTTGGCTGAATACAAGAATTTTGCCGAAATTGCCGCAGCCACTTTGAAAAAACTTGATGTTCAAGAAGAAAAGCTAGTCGTGGTTCCTACACCTCGCGTAGATAGAGATCGGACTCATGCATCTGCTGTGACATTTCGTCAACTGCTCACCGATTCAAATTATCAACTAGAATCAATCAATTTATTTACCAATGATGCCCATGCTCGCAGAAGTTGGCTCATATTTAAACAAGTTCTTGCTCCTCAAATCAAAGTAGGTGTAATTACTGCCAAAACGCAAGGTTACAATCCTCAGAAATGGTGGGTTTCTAGTGCAGGCGTGCGGACAATCATTTCTGAAACCATTGCCTATATTTATGCAATATTTATGCGCTATTCGTGAATAATAAGATCCCCGACTTCTTAGAGAAGTCGGGGATCTGTGTGTTGGGGATCTCTGTCTTCAATTACCCCTCTCCTCAAATTGGGAATAATCAAATGAGAACATCAGAAAAGAGGATGGGGAGTTGGGAGAAGAACGTGCATATTGGCTTGCTTGGGCGCAAATTTCTGGAATTGGTCCAATCTTGCTGCAACGCTTGCAACAGCATTTTGGTACACTGGCAGTGGCTTGGTTCGCCAAAACTGCTGAGTTAGCACAAGTGGAGGGTTTTGGTTTTCAAACGCTAGAAAAGGTGGAACAACAGCGTTCTCGTCTGCATCCAGAACAATTTTACTTTTTACACCAGCAAGAAAACCCTAACTTCTGGACTCCTGTAGATCCAGAGTATCCTCGCTTGCTGCTAGAAACTGCCAGCCCACCAGCAGTTTTGTACTACCGGGGTAAAGTGGAACTGCAAGAAAACTTCGGACAAAAACCATTAGTTGCGATTGTCGGCACTCGACAACCTACAGAGTATGGCATTCGTTGGACTCGCCAGATTAGTACAACTCTCGCTAAAAATGGGTTTACAGTTGTTTCTGGTTTAGCAGAGGGAATTGATACCGAAAGCCATGCCGCCACCATGAAAGCTGGAGGACGTACACTTGCTGCTTTAGGTACGGGTGTAGATATTGTCTATCCAGCGAAAAATCGGGATCTTTACAAACAGATTTTAGCTCAGGGGTTAGTTTTGAGCGAGTATCCCGCAAAAACGCCACCAGATCGCACCCACTTTCCCCGGCGCAACCGCATTATTGCAGGGTTGAGTCGTGCTGTTTTGGTGATGGAAGCACCGATTAAATCTGGTGCGTTGATTACAGCTAACTATGCAAATGAATTTGGGCGAGATGTGTATGTACTGCCAGGAAGACTAGATGACAACTCATCCCAAGGGTGTTTAAAACTGCTGAATCAAGGAGCTTCTTTGATTCCCAAAGAATTAGATGAACTGTTAAAGATGCTCGGAGCAATACCACAACTTGATACAGTAGAGGCGTTACCAGCACCAGAGTTAAACTTGCCATCTTTACCACCAGAACTCCAACAAGTTATAGATGCTATTGCTTTGGAATCTCTGCCCTTCGATTTTATTGTCCAGCAAACGGGCATGGCTGCTGGCTCAGTTTCCAGTGCTTTATTGCAGTTGGAACTGATGGGTTTAATCTTGCAACTACCAGGAATGCGATATCATAAAATCGGGTAATTGGTAATGGTCTTTCGGCGTTGCTGATTAAGGGGATGAATTTTGGCTCACTAATAGGTTTAACACCACAACAAATTAGCAGCTTGCTCACTCCAACAATTCTCAATTCATCTCTCGTCAAATTAGAGTTCCGCTCATTATTAAATAACTATGGATATACCAAGAGTTTTTGCTGACTTTCATCATGCTGATGCTCAAGGTCGTTTGCGACTTAATTGTACTGCAACTATTGAGGATTTAGCTCGCCAAAAAATATGGTTGAAAGAAGGTCTAGGATTAATATTTTATAGTGAAGATTCAGAAGTTGATGGAGTGATTCAATATTCTACTATCGAAAATATTTGGGTAGCTGTTATTAAGTGGGATGATATTAGAGAAGAAAAAAACGTATTAGTTCAGGAGATTACTCTCGAACCAGTGGAGGTTTTCAATGAGCATTCTTCTAAATGCAATTAAGCCTTTAACTTGCAAGGGCAGACTGATAAACTATCTTTGATATGGATAATAGTATTGTGAATTCGTCGGTGGATACTGATAACCAGTCATCGGCAGAGTGCTTCCTGTAGCGTTAGGTAGAGGAGGATTCATGATTGGGGCAGGATAACCAGTCATCGGTAAAGTGTTTCCTACTGCGTTAGGTAGAGGAGGATTCATGATTGGGGCAGGATAACCAGTCATCGGTAGAGTGTTTACTTGAGGATTAGGTATCGGCGGATTCATGACTGGAGACTGATAGCTAGTCGTCGGCACAGACGTTCTTGTAGGGTTGGGTACGGGCGCAGTTGGACTAAACTGTTGGTAAGTTACACGAGAAGTAGCGTTGGGTGCGGTAGCAGTTGGATTAAACTGTTGGTAAGTTACACGCGAAATTGAGCTAATAAGTTTTTCGGCACGGGAGTCGTTATTGGGGCGTTGTACCATAACAGCGATTATGTAGCGTTTGCCTGTCGGCGGCTCGATTAAACCTACATCTGCTAGCATTGTATTTATATCGCCAGTTTTATGAGCAATGGTTGCGCCCGAACCTAAACCGGATGGTAACATTTGGTTCCTGACAGTGTGGCGCATAATAGATAACATGCGATCGCTTGATGACTGACTTACCAAGTTCCCTTTACTCACCATCGCTATCAAACTCCCCAACTCTTTTGGGCTGGTGCTATTTGTCCCTTGTAAATCGGGAAGTAAGTTACGAATAACTGTAGTTGTCAACCCCCAAGTGCGGAAACGCTCATTCAGCGCTTCAATTCCCCCTAGGCGACTAATCAGCATATTTGCTGCTGTGTTGTCGCTAACGGCCATCATTTTATTTGCAACTTCCTGGGCTGTCAACTGGGTTCCCACAGGTTGGTACTGTAGAACGCCCGATCCACCTGCTACCATCTCGCGCCCGATGGTTAGTGTTTCATCCAAACGGATTTTACCAGCATCAACATCTTGGAAAAAGGCAATCAGAATCGGAATTTTAATCGTGCTTGCAGCTGGAAAAGCAGAGGAGGCATTTAGATCCACGTAAGAGCCACTCTCTAATTCTACGAAGAAAACACCTGGTACAAGATTTGGATTGCTACCCGCCAGATTTTGGATAGTAGTTTTTAAAGGAACATTTTCCTGAGATAGGAATAAGCCAGTTGCTGTGGGTTGAGGTGTTGGGGTAGATTGTTGCTGTGCTTGCTCGATTGCTGGAATTGATTGTGACTCTGCTGTGGTGATGCGACTAGCGGGGTCTAATACTGACAACATCGTACCAACGATCGCGCCAATCCCAACTCCCACAATCAACAACCGTATGGCATACAAAATGGTTCTTGCCATCGGTTTTAACCGCTTTGTTCGGAGGCGGTTGGTTTTTTTGCCTAAGACTTGCTTTTTTACCTGTCTCGTATTTGATTTTACAGTCTTGGGGTTGACAGACGGAATTCTCCCTGGCTTCACAGTGTTGGGATTGAAAGGTGGAATCTTACCCTTGGCTGAAACGCTTCCCCCTCTTGGCGTATTTGTGTTATTTGCCACTTTTTTACCCAAGTTTTCTACAGGTACTGGTTGTTTGGCGATCGCTTTTACTTTATTCTGTTTTTGACCGAAGTTTTTGGGTTTACGCCGAGATAAAGCTGTTATGGGGGGTCGCGTTCGCATAAAATCAAAAGTGTATAATTTAAACTATTATGTATAAAAAAACTAAGTAAACACTCATTCAGAATTCGGAAATTTGTGTACCAGATCCCGAATTTGTCTAGGTCAAACTATAGTGCTACCTCCATCTTTAATCCCAGCACCCTACTTCAATTATTACGAATTATTTTAACTCCCCCCACCAAAATTTACTTCCATCGTTAAGTCAATGACGTTTTAGTGTTTAGTCTAAGCCATAATAAGCGAGTTTTGGGATCATTCCTCGCGTGTCCACAGCTATTAGAACCATTACCACCAGTTCATAAAGTATCGTAATTGCGCTTGCTACCTTTACAAATCTATAGACTGAATGCTTACATGATTGTGCCGATAGTAAACAACGACTTACTACTTTTCATGATTCTTTGGGTTGGCAATTACCCACTCTACCTGCCGTAGAATACCCCTTAACATAGCGACTTCTCGAGTTTGTAATTGAGTGCGATTATACAGTTGTCGAAATTTCTCCATCCGACTCGCTGCCGTATGGGGATAAAGATAGCCAATATCAAGCAGTAAGGATTCTAATTGCTGGTAATATGCTTCCACAACATCTAACGGTGCGGGTTCATACCCTGAGTGTTTGGATAACACAGAAATTTCTTCATCTGCATTCGCCATTCTATTCAACAAAACCGTATTATCTGTTGAATGTATCTCCACACCTTGCGCGAGTTCATAACAGCAGATTGCGACAGCAGTAGCCAGATTTAGCGATGAATAGCTAGAACTTGTGGGAATATTAACAAACCGTTGAGCATAGTTGAGTTCTTCATTACTTAACCCCCTATCTTCGCGACCAAAAATGAGTGCTGCTGGTTGTTGTGGTTCCTCTATCAACCAAGGTAAGGCTGTGCGAGGGCTTAAGAGTGGTGTTTCCCAATCACGAATACGGGCAGTTGTGGCGATCGCCCGCGTACATCCTTGTAGTGCTTCTGGCAACGTATTCACCAACACAGCCGACTCCAAAATATCTTTGGCATGAACTGCCATCTTTTGAGCTTCTACCCCCAAATGATCACATTGAGGATTGACTAACACCAGATGATTTAACCCAAAATTCTTCATCACCCGTGCTACAGAGCCTACATTAATTGGACCCGCTGACTCTACTAATATAATTTTTACCCAGTCTAATACCATTTGTCGCCACTCATTGCACTCTCTAATATTAAGTTATCGTCAGCTGGCAAACCATGAGCTTGAATAACTCTTCTTACCTACACCATTTTTAAGGGCGAACAGCCGTTCGCCCCTACTGGAAAATTGCTGTAAGATTCGGTTCAAAGCTCTTGAGATTGTGCGGAGCGCGAAGCGCGCTCTTCGGCAATCGCTCTCAATGATGAACTCTTTCAACCGCTGATTTATCTTGTTATAATGCAATGTATTATATTGCATTTAGGGACTGTTTATGAGTACAACAAGCTTCCGTCTTGACGATGAGCTAGAAAAGAAGCTCGAAGTAACCGCAGATCGTCTACAGCGTACGAAAGGATGGATAATCAACGATGCGCTCCGCCAGTACATCATGCGTGAGGAGCAGAAGCTTAGGATGCTGGAACAGACTGAGGATGCGATCGCTGATATTGAAGCTAATCGGATTGTTTCTGGTGAAGAGGTGATGAAATGGCTTGAAACTTGGGGAAGCCAGAATGAAGCGCAGGCTCCCAACGTATGAAGCTCGAATTCTCAGAAAGTGCAGTACATGATTTGATCCGACTACGTGAGTTCATTGCGAAGAACAATCCACAAGCAGCAGAGCATGTTTCACTACGACTCAGGCAAGCGATAGGAAAGCTTGTGCTTCATCCCGATATTGGGCGTCGTTTGCCTGAGATTGAAAATGTGCGTGAGCTGATCGCTGGAAAGTACGTTGTTCGTTACCTAATCGAAGGTGATACGCTCTTTGTTCTTCGGATCTGGCACGGCAAGGAACATCGCTCAAGTTAATTTTGAGCGAAAACTATATCGCTTACCCCATGCCCTGAGTACTGCCGTTCCACATCTCATACCATTTCCCGAAAATCTTGATACAATTCGCTTCCCCTGCTTCCCCTGCTTCCCCTGCTTGACTAAATGTATCAACTTTAAAGTGAAACGGTATAAGAAGGGGCGCGAAGGCATCAACTAGCTACGACGGTTTTCGCGTTGCCTGTGGGGTTGAGAAGATTCTTCCATAGCCCATTATTCTTTTTCTTTTTTCCTTTTTTTCAGTCTCGTGGCGGAGCGATTTTTTAGCAAAATCAACCATCACCATTTTGAAAGAGAGAAGTTTTTCAGAAAATATTTCGGTTGCGTCATGGCGACGTAAGGACGCGATACCTTCGGTAAGCTTCGCGCTCCGCAATATCTTATAGTTGATTGACAATTAGCCATTAACCATCAACAATCTTCAATAAAACTTCTAAGAGTGCCAGGAATGCCAAATAATGTGAAGCGCAAATCCCGCAGCCAATCAAAGGGAAAGTCCATCGGTTTACTGGTGATAATTTTGGCGTGGAGTTTAGCTATGGGGTGGCTACTCGCTTTCTTCATAAATGCCCAAGCTGCTACTCCTTCCTCTGAAATTGGTACAGTTGACATTGTGCCTACAAAGTATCAATTAGGACAAGAAATTTATCTAGAAAACTGCTCCAAGTGTCACATTGCTATACCACCAGCTGTTTTGCCTACCCAAACGTGGAAAGATCTTTTGGAAGATCAGCAGCACTATGGGGTACAGCTAAAGCCTTTATTCGATCCACCACGCACTCTACTATGGAGGTATATGGTGAATTACTCCCGTCTCCTGCAAAAAGACGAACAAACACCCTATCGTGTCACCAGTTCGCGTTATTTTAAAGCTTTGCATCCTAGAGTCAAGTTGCCCAATCCTGTCCAAATTGGCAGTTGTGTTACTTGTCATCCCAGCGCCGCAGAATTTAACTTCCGTCGTCTCACCAAAGAGTGGGAGAATTCGCCATGAGTAGCGAGTGGGTATGCCCTTGGCTAATTAGAGAGCGCCTCATCCAACCCCTCCCCTATTTTCCACTCCCCTTTCGCTTGTTGGGCGATCGCTACTTGGGTTTTCCTGCCTCATCTCGAGGTGAAATGATACTATGAAGACAGTCCAAATATAAGCTAAGAGTTAAAAGCAATCATTTAATTAAGTTGTTCCTAAGTTAATTGCGATCTCTGACCCTTTCACAACGACAAAGGCTTGGTTTGGTTAAATGTTTATAATATCATCCCAAACCTTTAACCCTCATTCCCCTAGATTCTGTTGAATAACCTGCCATGCTAAAAAATTTGTTGGGCGATCCCAACGCTCGTAAACTTAAAAGATACCAACATTACATTACTGACATTAACCTCTTCGAGGAACAAGTCAAGGCCCTCTCGGATGATGAACTCAAGGGCAAAACAGCAGAGTTTAAACAGCGTCTCAGTAAAGGCGAAACTCTAGACGACATCCTGCCAGAAGCCTTCGCTGTAGTCAGGGAATCAGGACGACGAGTGTTAGGGTTGCGGCACTTTGACGTACAAATGTTAGGTGGTGTTATTTTACACACAGGGCAAATTGCCGAAATGAAAACAGGTGAGGGAAAGACTCTCGTCGCTACCTTACCTAGTTACTTAAATGCCCTCACTGGTAAAGGTGTCCACGTGATCACCGTCAACGATTATCTGGCACGTCGCGACGCGGAATGGATGGGACAGGTACACCGCTTCTTGGGTTTAACCGTTGGTCTCATTCAGCAAACCATGACACCAGCTGAGCGCCAAAAAAACTATGCCTGTGATATTACTTATGTCACGAACAGCGAGGTAGGTTTTGACTACCTACGTGACAATATGGCAACGGATATGAAAGATGTGGTGCAGCGCCCGTTTAACTACTGCGTTATTGACGAGGTAGACTCAATCTTAGTTGATGAAGCGCGGACGCCCTTGATTATTTCCGGACAGGTGGAACGACCAACGGAAAAATACTTGAAAGCAGCCGAAATGGCAGCAAGGCTGAAAAAAGATGAGCATTACGAAGTCGATGAAAAAGCGCGTAACGTGCTTTTGACAGATGAGGGTTTTGCTGAAGCAGAACAGCTTTTGGAAGTCACCGATTTATTTGACCCAGAAGACCCTTGGGCACACTTTGTTTTCAATGCTATCAAAGCTAAAGAACTTTTCCTCAAAGACGTAAACTACATTGTTCGCAATGGGGAAGTTGTGATCGTAGACGAATTTACAGGTAGGGTTCTTTCCGGACGGCGTTGGAGTGACGGTTTGCATCAAGCAATTGAGGCAAAAGAAGGCGAAGAAATTCAGCCAGAAACTCAAACTCTGGCAACGATTACCTATCAAAACATGTTCTTGCTGTATCCAAAACTGGGCGGAATGACTGGAACGGCAAAGACGGAAGAAGCAGAGTTTGAAAAAATTTACAAACTCGAAGTCGCGGTGATTCCTACCAACAGAATCAGGAGACGGCAAGATGTCTCTGATATGGTCTTTAAGACGGAAGTTGGTAAGTGGAAATCCATCGCCCGTGAATGTGCTGAAATGCACCAGGCGGGTAGACCAGTTCTCGTGGGAACCACTAGTGTAGAAAAATCAGAATACCTCAGTCAACTCCTCAAGCAGGAGGGAATTCCCCACGAATTACTGAACGCTAGACCCGAAAACGTAGAACGAGAAGCAGAGATTGTTGCCCAAGCCGGACGCAAAGGGGCTTTGACCATTGCTACTAATATGGCAGGTCGGGGTACTGACATTATCCTGGGTGGGAATTCCGAATACATGGCGCGTCTGAAACTGCGGGAATTCTTTATGCCCCGGATTGTCAAGCCGGAAGACGAAGATACTTTCGGCATCCACAGATCTGCCGGACTACCTGCGGCAACCGGGAGTGGGCAAGGTTTTGTTCCTGGGAAAAAAGTGAAAACTTGGAAGGCTTCACCACAAGTTTTCCCCATACAGGTGACGAAAGAGGCAGAACAACTGCTGAAAACAGCAGTAGATTCGGCAGTGCGTGAGTATGGTGAACGCAGCTTATCAGAATTGGAAGCAGAAGACAAAGTCGCAGTGGCAGCAGAAAAAGCGCCAACAGATGACCCAGTTATTCAGAAATTGCGGGAAGCTTACAAGCGCCTTAAGCATGAGTACGAACAGTTTACCGACCAGGAACACGAAGAGGTGGTGGGATTAGGCGGTTTGCACGTCATCGGGACAGAACGCCACGAGTCACGGCGGATTGACAACCAGTTACGGGGACGTGCCGGACGCCAAGGTGACCCTGGTTCGACAAGGTTTTTCCTAAGTTTAGAGGACAACTTACTGCGGATTTTTGGTGGCGATCGCGTAGCCCGCTTAATGGACGCCTTTCATGTCGAAGAAGATATGCCCATCGAATCTGGAATGCTTACCCGTAGTTTGGAAGGCGCACAGAGAAAGGTGGAAACTTACTACTACGACATCCGTAAGCAGGTGTTTGAGTACGACGAGGTGATGAATAACCAACGTCGTGCTATCTACGCCGAACGCGGTCGGGTGCTCAAAGGAGAAGATTTGAAAGAACAGGTGATCAAGTACGCGGAAAAAACGATGGATGATATCGTTGACTACTATATCAACCCAGAATTACCCCCTGAAGAGTGGGAATTAGATAAGTTGGTTGAAAAAGTCAAAGAGTTTGTCTATCTGCTGGCGGACTTGCAGTCCAGTCAATTAGAAGATATGTCCGTTAGCGAGATCAAAGCTTTCCTCCACGAACAGGTGCGAATTGCCTACGACCATAAGGAAGCACAGATCGATCAAATTCAACCAGGACTCATGCGACAGGCAGAAAGATTCTTTATCCTACAACGGATTGATACCCTATGGCGAGAACACCTGCAACAAATGGACGCTCTGCGCGAATCTGTAGGACTGCGCGGTTATGCTCAGAAAGACCCACTGATTGAGTATAAGAGTGAGGGATACGAATTATTCTTGGATATGATGACTAACATAAGACGTGATGTGGTATACTCTCTATTCCAGTTTCAACCCCAACCCCAGCCTGTGATGCAAACATCATCAGAAATGGTATAGGGTTGGAAGACGACTACTTTAGGAAGCAGTTAGCAAAAAGCTAATGGGTGACACCAACCTAATCTCAAAAAAATAGCCCCATCCAAACTTTGAGATGAGGGCTTTACTTTTTAACCGCTCGGGTTTTGATTCTCAATTAAATTGTCATTTTCTCAATAAAAACATGATTTTCGGCAGAGCGGTTCGTAAATTCGCAAGAATTGTAAGCTGTGATAGTCAGGAAAGTGCAAACTTTCCAAGGAACGAAAAGCTAATCCCAACTTAAGCGCCTGAATCCGCGTAACTTAGGAACGCGGTGTTGGCTCAACCCTCTACTTACTGTTTATTTAAAATCCTGATTGTAAAAGAGAGATTTGCGCTCTTCAACTTCAACAGTATCTTTTTGGTAAGTACGTGACTTTTAAGTGCGTACTTTTCATTTTATATGAACAAACATTAGAATTAAGTAAGAAATATAGGAGAGCGATCGCATTCACTTAAGTTAAGCGATTTACCAATCATAGCTGAAATAAATTTGTAAACAGGCAATATCCTTTTATCTTGATGGTACTTGAAATTCAAATTGAAGGGCATATTGTAATACGCCGCCCCGACTCGAAACAAAAAAAGATAATTGATATTGCTACATAAGAGTAAAACAGAGGAAAAATCTAATGGCTGAAAAAACCGTAACGAACCTAATTCATGATAGAAATTCACGTGGTCGTACTAAGATAGGCTGGCTCGATAGTTACCACACATTCTCCTTTGGTGATTTTTATGATCCAAACCGCATGGGATTTCGCGCTCTACGGGTGATCAATGATGACCGCGTTGTTCCTGGTGCTGGGTTCTCTACCCATGGTCATCGGGATATGGAAATCTTCACATACGTTTTGTCAGGTGCGCTAGAGCATAAAGATAGTTTAGGAACTGGTTCCATTATTCGTCCAGGTGAAGCACAAATTATGAGTGCTGGGACTGGAATTATGCACAGCGAATTTAATCATTCTAAAACCGAGCAAGTCCATTTATTACAAATTTGGATTCTTCCTAACAGAAAAGGAATAGAACCAAGATATGACCAAAAAGCTTTTCCTCTTGAAGAAAGGAGCGGTCAACTACGTTTAATTGCCGCCAACGATGGTCGTGATGGTGCTGTACAAATTAACCAAGACGTTGACTTATACACGTCTATTTTAGAACCAGGTCATGTGGTTAATTACCAAGTTAAGCCAAATCGCTATGCTTGGTTGCAAATGGCTCAAGGCGTCGCCAGCTTAAATGGTGAGGAACTTAGAGCAGGCGATGGAGTGCAAGTCAGTGGAGAAGAACAACTAGAAATCAGCACTGACATTGGTGCGGAAATCTTACTTTTCGATCTGGCGTGATTAATATTCGAGGCGCGGAGTGAGGAGTACCCATATGATTCGGTTATATCAATAATTGATCGAGGAAAATCCAATCTGATCACACGAGGAACTAGTTAACTCGAGTCGTATGGATACTCTGGCGGAACTGTCTGGAGAGAAATTAACTCTCAGCTTCTCCCCTCGGAGTCACGACTCCACAAGCTAACCGTCCTCCGCCTGCTTCTGCTCCCGTCCCACCTGCTCTTTGTTGATCCGGTAACTGGTGAATGATGATTGCTGTACTATTGTCATCAAACAAGGTGAGTGGACCTTCACTTAAGGTTACTCGACTGGTCTGTGCATTGTAGATTGCTTGTCCCGTTACATCCACTACTAAGTTTGGCAAGTCACCTAGATGGTACGGATGGTTTGCCTCTACAGGAACTTCCGAACCAAAAGGACCTGGGTCAAAGTGCCCACCTGCGGTGCTAAAAGCAGGTTGAGTCTCGGGTTCGCACACGCCCGAGGCATGAAGATGGAATCCGTGCAGACCTGGCGTCAGCGTTGCTGGATCACCTTGAATCCTGCCCCGAATTCGCACCAACCCATTCTCTCTCTGCTCTAAGAAGAGAGTACCTGTGATGTTTGCACCCGCAAGCTTGACTTGTGCTTCTAGCGAATGCGCCACACTTGGTTGTGCTATCCCTAACACAAGTCCGCAGATCAACGCTAAGCAAAGGGTAAATCCAAAGACAAACAAAGACTTGAGCCGCAAAAACCGGATCATCATGACCTCCTGTGCAGTCAAAAAATAGCTTTAGTTAAATTCGATTGATGTTGATATTGGAAAGTAACGTCTTTAACAAGATGACGATATATTACCATAAGTAGATGTAGACATACACTTAGCTAAAAAGTAGAGTATTTATCCCACCCACACGCAACTGCACATACGTGTTCGACTCAGATCAATATTTACTCAAAAAGGCGATCGCAACTTATCTCTCTGGTGCGATCGCCTTCTTGTTTCATCAAAATTTAAAGATTGGTCAAAAAAAACTTGAGTAAAGTTTTTTGAGAAAACCACCAAGCTACAAGTAGCTAGCTCTTCAGGACATTTTACTTCATTAAGCCAATTTAATCAATCCCTTTTTTTACTTCATCTTTCACATTTTCTACGGTGTTACGTACTTGACTTTCAGCTTGCTTGGCTTTTCCCTCTGCTTGATCTTTAGGATCACCAGTGATATTTCCTAGTAATTCTTGGGCTTTGCCTTCGATGTTTTTTGCTGCAGCTTTTGCTTTATCTTCGATACTCATTTTGTTTGTCCTTATTTGCTACTTACAAAACAACCTTTACACAATCTGTTAGATGTTAAGTTATTTTGTGACTGTGTATACAGTTTAAACGAATTGATTACTGTTGACTTCCATCAAACGATATATTTAGCTTATCTGCCGCACGAGCGATAGGTGTAAGATCATGTCCGGTAGCACAACCATGTGGAAAAGAACCTCACCCCCAACCCCTCCCCCTTCGGGTGACGCTCGTTCCGACGCTCGTGCCGACGCTCCTTCGTCGCTACCGCTTCGAAGATCGCTAACGCTACCGCTACGAAGATCGCCAGTCGCCGTGAGTTCGGGCTAACCCTCCTGCAGCGCTGGACTCACCGCTTGCGGGGAGGGGAGACAAAGCGCAGCGTTGGCGTACAAACAAACATAGTTCCACTACAATAAATCGGGTGGGATAATTTTCAAAGCCCATATGCATCTAAATTAATAGAGACGCAATGCATGTCCCGTTAATATATTGCGACCGTCTAAGTTGTCAATTAGTTTCTATAACCGCAACCGCTGACATTCCAGGAGTCATTCGAGATTCATAACCATGAATACTCTCAGGGTCAAAAACAATCTTGACAGGAATACGTGGCACATCCACCGTTTTAGTAGAATTACCTGTAGTATTATCTTGTGGGAGTAGAGCAACCTTACCTAAAGAAGTAGGGGACATACTCTCTACCTTGCCTAGAAACTGACGAGTGGGGAAGGCCGCCATTTTAATTGCCACCTTTTGCCCTGGCTGTATTTTTTCTAACTGAGTTTCTTTAAAGTTGGCAACGATCCAAGGACTGGGTTGCACTACTGTAATTAAAGTTTGTCCTGGTTCTACCCGTTGCCCCACAGAGACATTTTTGTTACCGACTTTTCCAGGAATTAGCGCAGTGATTTTGCTGTAAGAGAGTTGAAGTTCAGCTTTTTTGAGATCTGCCTGCTTTTGAGAGACTACAGCCAAAGCCGTCTTATACTGTTGCCGATGGATAGTTTGCGCCTGTAATATTTTCTCTCTGTTAGCAGCCTGTTTTGCTTGGTTTTTCTGATTTGCCAAAACTGGTGTCGCTGTATCTGTATTAATTATAACAGTTTTTTCCCGTGCCAATGCTGCTTGCTGCTTAGCTAATTCTAGAGATGCTTTTGCCTGCGCCAGAGAGACTTGAGCGTCACTACTGTCAAGCTTTACCAACACTCTCCCTGGAGACACCTCTTGGTTATCATTAACGGCAACTTCGGTGACTATTCCGGAGATGGGGGAAGTAACTGGTTGAATATTTGCAGTAACATAGGCATTATCGGTTTCCTGAGACTTGGTAGCATACTGGTGGGTATGCTGCGACGATCTATAGGCGTAAGTTCCGGCAGCGATCGCTCCTGAGCCTAACAAAACTCCTAAAATCACCTTGGGTAGCAAATGACGCTTAGACGGTGATAGAACTGTTTTGGGATCACTGTGAGAATCTGTGGAAGTGAGATCTGTCTGTTCTAAAACTGAAGTTTTGTGTGACTCCAATCCGGTACCGTTTGGAGTTTGTTGTGAAGAATCTAGGCGTTCTATAGCACGACTTTCGTTATTAAAAATCATCAATGACCCTCGCTCGCTCATTCAAAATTCAAAATTCGCTCTTTCAAAAACATACAACAATGGATGCAAGTCCCTAAATTTCTTTCCCCAATCGCTTTGATTGATGCTCTTTTTGTATAAACTGTTCCCTTTTTCAGGGATTTGGCGCAAATAGCAAGAGTCCTGCGGCTGCGGCAACACCTGCAGCTGCATAAAATACGCCTGACAAACTACTGGCACTGAGGATAGGTCCAAGTAAAATTGGAGACAAAAACTGTCCGAGAAAACCCACCCCTATTCCTGCGGCTAGCACGCTAGATTTTAATTGAGAAGGCGCGAGATTAGCAAGGGCGCTATAAAGACTGGGTAAAACGATACCAAAACCGGCACCGAAGAGAATCGCACTGAGCAAAATCCAGCTAAGTGCGTGTAGGAAAGGGATCGTAGCCAAGGTGATAGCCATCAATCCAAATCCCCAAGCAGTGGCTTGTATTGCTCCCAAACGGTGTGCTAACTTACTGGCTCCGAAAGCTGATATGAAAGCAGCACCGATCGCCCGTGATGCCAGTACAATTCCATTTAAAGCTGGTCCAGCTCCAATCGTTGCTTTCAAATACATCGGAGCGTAAATAACCACAGCATACATTGCTACTGAAGTCAGACCGAGCGCCAAGAGCAACTTTAATGCATTGCGAGATGTCAGAATTTCGTATAATTTATTACCTAACGGCTTCGCCTCTGATTTTGTGGAGCGTGGCTGCTTTCCTCTGAAGACGAATGCGACTAAAATTGCCAGGGGTAGCCCTAACCCATAAAGGTAGAAGGTGTTTTGCCACACAGATGCACCAACCCAACCGCCGAGAAGTGGATCGGTAATGCCAGTAATTGTCAGAGTCGTTGTGGCTAATGCTAAGGCTTGACTTCGCTCTTTTCCTTCATACAAACTTCCCAGCAATCCCAGAGTAGCTGCGGCGATCCCACCACTGGCGACACCAAGCAACGCCCGCATCAATAACGCCGACGGAAAACTGTGTATAAACGCTCCTGCGGTACCAACCACTGCGTAGAAAAGCAGTGAAGGGAGCAGCACTCGTAACCTGCCAACACAGTCTGCCAATATCCCAAGCAAGGGGCTGAATAAGGCAATGGTTAAGCAATGCATGCTCACCAGGATACCTGCTAATCCTGGATCGAAATGGAGTTGTTGCACCATCTCCGGCAGAATTGGAGCAACGACTCCTCCGGCCATTGTGGTTAGGGAGCCAGCCAAGAGCAGTACTAAAAGCTTGGGATCGCTTAACATTTATGAGGGTAGGGGGGTAGAGTATATGAGACAGGAGGCACAGCAGTCGGGGGCAGTGGGAAAACTGGTTTTTTATTTACTTATGGAGTTATGTAAAAAAAATTTTCCGGGGATGTAAAGTGCTTTAAAAAAGGCGTTCGTTTCTCAAAGCTTTCAATCGATATGAGGGATCGTTCCCTCTGTCCCCTTTCCCTTGCCTTGAGGCGAGGATTTTCGATGCTTTAATAATTGACTTCAGAAACACAATAAGTTTAAGTACTATAACAGAAACAGGCACAAGAGGTACGAGCAAATGGAACTAGCCACTACCCTGAAGAGCCAGACGGTTCAGAATTATGTCCGTGAGGTAGGCATTAATCCGAATTACTGGTATGCGGTAAGTTGGGCAAACCAAGTTAAAGTTGGTGAGATCAAACCCGTGATGATTTGGCTTGAGCCGATCGCAGTTTACCGTGATGTTAACGGCTGTCTGCACGCCTTGGAGGATATTTGCCCTCACAAAGGCGTAGCATTGCACAAAGGTAAAGTACAAGGGTGTAATCTGGCTTGTGCTTATCATGGTTGGGAATTTAATAACGAAGGTGATTGTGTTGGCATTCCTTACCTTTCTCCAGAACAGAAACTTCCTCGTGCTCAAGTCCGCAGTTATCCAATTCAGGAAAAATACGATTTGATTTGGATTTTCCCTGGAGACCCCACATTGGCAGCAGTTTGTCAACCACCTGATATAAAAGAATTTGACGATCCCGAGTGGTTTAGAGTTCCTCTGGTTGCCAAGATGAAAGCTCATTTTAGTATCTGCAACGAAAACGCCATAGATGTGTTTCATGGTTTTCTGCACGAAAAATTGCAGGGTTGGTTCAACCCAGTACTCATTAGCTTAAAGGAGACGGAAGCATCAATCCGCACTGAATATCTGGTTTCCTACAAAGGTTGGATGGCGAAGTTTTTGGGGTTGAGCGAACGGGCAGATCAAGTCACAACTCTACCGATCGCTACTGAGTACCGCTATCCGCATTTTTACACTTCTCTACAGGGAATTTCAACTCTCTACCTGATGCGGCTACCTATAGGGCCGAGGGAGACTCATTCTGTTGCTTTCTTCTTTTTCAAAGTCCGTCTTCCCAAACAATTGCTCAAGTTGTTGCAGCCACTACTGCGAGTCATCCTCCAGCGTTTCGTATTGCTGAGATTTTTAGCCCAAGATATTGAAATGATGGAGAGCGAACAGCAAACCTACCTCACTAATCCCCAAAGGCGTTATGTCGAAATCAACCCAGCAATTATTGCCATCCAACGGCTGGTGATTCGGCAGTATGAAAAATTCGTGCAACAATCTAAGCAATCACAAACCAATGGAAACTAAGACTTAGAAAATTCTGTCTATAACTCTGTTGGCGATCGCCTACTTTCAAACTGAATCTAACTAAACAAAAACCAATCAGATGAAGCCAATTGTACTAGCGGCTCTTATAACCAAGTCATTGCACAACCTTTATCAGGATAAAACTAAATATCTAGGCTCACAGAATAGCCCATTTAATGCCTTAATAAATACTATTAGCTTTTTTCGACAGGGAGTTTTTTGTTAAACCGAGATGACAAATACAGAACCCGCGAAAATATATTGTCGAGGCAGAGGCGATAGGCCATCTGGAAGCAGCCAACAGGAGTAAACTTGTGGAAATTATCAAAGAATACGTGCAGCGCTGGTATGAGAGCTGGCTCGATCCAGACGAGTATATTTGTCATCAAAAACAGGGGAATTTAGTCGAGATAGAAGAATCGGTGACGGGTGAGCGTCAAACGGTTCTTACCTTCTGCACGAATGATGTCTTAGGGCTAGTTCAAGAAGAAGCCGTCAAGCAAGCTGCTATCAATGCTATTATTCGGTACGGAACATCTAACAGTTCGGCCTCAGTCTTGAGTGGTCGCATTGACTTACATAGACAACTAGAGGACGAGATTTCGGCGTTTAAGCATCTGCCGTACACGCAGCTTTTCTTAAACGCTTGGATGGCAATGCAAGCTTTGATGGATGCTTTCTGCCACTTGGCAATTCCAGTACCGGGATTTCAGAACACGAGAGAAACTTTAATTCTCACGGATGTCCTCAATCATGGCTGTATTGTCTCAGCCCTCGTCAATGCTGGGACTCGTTCCGGGAAAGTGTTTAGCCACAGTCCCCGCGTGCGAGTCAAAGCTTATCGCCATTGCGATGTAGAGGATTTAACTCGCAAACTCTATCGGTATGCACGAGCCGATGAGCGAATTATGGTTGTCTCTGATGCCGTATTTTCAATGGATGGAGACATTGCACCCCTGCCAGATATGCTGACTGCCCTGCTCCCTTACGAAGGCAGTGTACTCGTTATGGATGAAGCTCATGCCAGTGGTTCAATTGGTGCTACTGGAAGAGGAATATACGAACATTTTAATCTTTTGCCACAGCAAGCAATTGATCAGGGTACTGTGCCTCTGATTATGACAACTTTCTCTAAGTTTGCCGCTTCAGCTGGAGCCTCGATCAGCAGCCATGTTGCTGAGTTGAAACCACTTTTAAATGTTTCTCCGACTTCAATTGGCACAATTTCTTTACCACCACCCACAACTGCTGCTGCTTTAGAAAGTATCCGTCAGGTTCGCCAATTCCCAGAGCGAGTGAAAAAACTTCAGGAGAATACTCGCTACTTGCGATCGCGCTTGCTGGAACGTGGTTTTATGGCACTTGGCGAAACGAATGTTGTCCCGGTTCTTGTACCCTCAGACATTAATCCCAAGGTTTTTGCCAGAAAACTTCTGAAAGAACACGGTATTTGGGTTTCTCCAATTTGGTTTATTGCCAAACCGAGAATTCGGATTACTGTTAATGCCCTCCATACCGAAGAGGAGATGGATCGTTTGGTTGCAGGAATGGTGGCAACTCAAAATTTGCTGTACCAACCAACAATCAGCGCCTAAGAGGAGAGAGGGAGAGGGGGAAAGAAAAAGTAATTTCTTCAGTTCTAGATTTTATTGAAGTGACAAAAATCTCTCTCAATCAGATCTGATGGAAAACTAATGTACCAGATCATGACTCCCCCCCTCTGTCCCTCCTTCCCAAACTCCACCATTGGAAGGATGAGTCATCACTTTGTAGTTGATAATCTGACAATAAATAAAATAGATAATAATAGATAACAAAAGTAGCTATGGCATCCACAACACCATTAAAAGGCACCGAATTAGTAGATTGTGCAAGAGCGAATGCCAAGCAAGGAATTGAAACGGCTGCATATCAGTGTGGCTATGGTGAGGATCTCAACACCTTTGCTCGAGAATTGCGGCAAGCTTGTACGGAAATGAACTTGCAAGTTAAAGAACTCAACGAACTGGTAACAGATCAAGATATGTTACTGGATTTGGGGCGTGGGGAAGTTGTGGCACCTGATACAGCATCAGAACTGTAATGTCACTAGAATTTATTACGGTACCACCAAGTACAGGGCTTTCCCCACTCGGTTTAATCGTGATCTTACACGGTTGGGGTGCAAATGCTCAGGATGTAGCATCTTTATTGCCCTTGTTGAATCTGCCCGCGTATCAGTTTGTGTTTCCTAATGCACCTTTTCCTTATTCTTATTCTCAGGCAGGAGCAGGAAGGGCTTGGTACAATCTGAATATGGAGAATATGTATCAAGGTTTAACAGAAAGTAGAGAAGTACTCACAGAGTGGATGTACTCT
The DNA here is from genome assembly GCA_029379265.1 of Rhizonema sp. NSF051. Classification (GTDB taxonomy): domain Bacteria; phylum Cyanobacteriota; class Cyanobacteriia; order Cyanobacteriales; family Nostocaceae; genus Rhizonema. Next base: position 2,560 of record JAQYWN010000027.1, on the reverse strand, counting down.
TTGGAAGGTATTACTGGAGTGCCTTTGTCACGGACAATTTTAAGTGGGTTTTCTCAAGGCGGGGCGATGACTTTGGATGTAGGATTAAAGCTACCTATGGCAGCTTTAGTTTGTATGAGTGGGTATTTACATCCTGGTGCCCTTAATAATGTAGAAACATTGGATGCAACATCTCTACCTCCAGTTTTAATTACTCATGGCAGACAAGATACAATTGTGCCATTGCAATCTGCACTCGCGGCTTGCAAAGCTTTAGAGTCGCTAGGAGTGACAGTGCAGTACCAAGAATTTAATATGGGTCATGAAATTAGTCCGGAGATGCTAGAATTGCTACGCAATTTTGTGGTGAATACGATAACTTAATCTAGATCACGAAAGTTTTACAAATTTCGGTGAAAATCATGACTATTTTCACGAAATTATCGCCCTTAAATGAGTAATATATATTGGGTGGTTGCGGCAGACGCAACTTCATCCATGCTGAATGCGACTGTTGCTTAACGGAGGGGCGAGCAGAATGAAAACTCTAACTATTTCCAGAACAGAAATTGCTGCCATAACTCCACAAGATGTGGAAAACTTAGCTACACGTTTGGAGCAAGATAATTATAGTAATGCTTTTGAAGGGCTGAATGATTGGCACTTACTTCGTGCGATCGCTTTTCAGCGTCCTGAATTAGTCGAATCATACATCCATCTTTTAGATTTGGAACCCTATGATGAAGCGTAAAGATAATGGATTGGGAAGAGATTAGTCGTTAGTGATTGGTTGTTAGTCGTACTTTTGAAAAAGAACGACCAGCAACTAACATTATTTTATCTGTCTAATCTAGAATCCAAAATCCATGGCTCCGAATTTGAAGAGGGTTCTTGTTGGTATAGGCGGTGGTATTGCCGCCTATAAAGTTTGTGAGGTTGTATCCACACTATTTAAAACTGGGGTAGAAGTTAGAGTTATTCTTACCCATTCGGCACAAGAATTTATCACTCCTCTAACTTTTGCCACTCTGTCTCGCCATCCGGCTTATACAGATGAAAGTTTCTGGCAACCAATTCACTCACGTCCTTTGCATATTGATTTAGGTGAATGGGCAGATGTGTTTTTAATTGCGCCTTTAACCGCGAATACATTAGCAAAGTTAGCCTGTGGAATGGCTGATAATTTGTTGACAAATACTGTCTTAGCTTCTCACATTCCCGTATTGTTAGCACCTGCGATGAATACTGATATGTGGGAACAAGTCGCGGTGCAAAGAAATTGGCGACAATTGTTGACGGATAGTAGATTTTATGGTATAGGAACGGCATCAGGTTTATTGGCTTGCGATCGCGTCGGTGCAGGGAGAATGGCAGAACCTCCAGAGATTGTGGCATACGTGCAATCTTTGTTACACACCTCTGGGAAAAGAGATTTAGCAGGCAAGCGAGTTTTAATTAGTGCAGGAGGAACGCGAGAACATCTCGATCCAGTTAGATTTATTGGCAATCCTTCCACAGGAAAAATGGGGCTGGCTTTAGCATTAGCGGCACTCCATCGCGGGGCAAGCGTTACATTGGTACATGCCCCGGCAAGTTGGGATGTACCCTTGGGCGTACAAGCAATTCCGGTTGTGAGTGCCGAGGAAATGCGATCATATATGTTACAATATTTACCGAATGCTGAGGTGATCGTCATGTCCGCAGCAGTCGCCGATGTGAAGCCGCGAGAGTACAGTCAACAAAAGTTGGCGAAGCGATCGCTTCCTGAAACCTTACCTCTAGAACCCGTACCAGATATCATCGCGGAATTGGCAAGTCGCAAACAACCTCATCAAAAATTGATCGGGTTTGCCGCACAAACAGGAGATATTGTGACGCCAGCTAGGGAGAAATTATATGGCAAGAACTTGGATGCGATCGTTGCCAATCCTATAGATGAACCCGATAGTGGTTTTGGCAGTGATAATAATAAAGCGGTATTCTTAGATAAGCAAGGTCGAAGAGTAGAAATTGCCCCTTGTTCTAAATTACAAATGGCGCATCATCTGTTTGATTTTCTTGTTTCGGGGTTGTAGTACGACTTAGATCATCGTCAACAGTTCAGAGGGTTTCAGTATTTATGGGTGATTTGACGGACATGCTGTGATATTTTGATTCATTTGGAACACATACATATTTAAAAAATAAATGTGTATACAGGAGATGGCGTGTCTAGAGATACATATTGCACGCAAGTGAGAAACTAGATCGATTATGTCCTCCTGAACACTTATTATATTGTTTGTAGTTGCGCTTCAGCGCTCTCATACTGTCAAGAGCGCTGAAGCGCACGGACAGATTCTTCCCTTGGGAAACCCCTGACGCTCGTGCCGACGCTCCTTCGTCGCTACCGCTTCGAAGATCGCTAACGCTGCGCTAACGGGTGACGCTCGTTCGCGAAGCGTCTCCCCTTGGGAGAAGACTCGCTACCGCTGACGCTCGAAGACTCGCTAACGCTGCGCTAACGCTAACGCTCTTATCCTGCGGAGGGAAACCCTCAAAGCAGCACTGGTCTCACCTCGGACGTACTGTCCTCAACTAC